>JBAPSR010000141.1:0-4432 GCA_049281755.1 Binataceae bacterium (SeqCode) | reverse complement strand
CCTCGCTGCGCAGCGCGCGGCGATTCTCCCGCGCCGCGATCGCAGCTCAGTGCCAGCTCGTCGAAGGCGCCGCAAACCGCATGCACCGAGTGAGGGAGATTACTCAATGGACGATTCGAGTAGGACGGAATTTATTCCGTCGATTAAAGACGGCGGGTTAAAACCCGCCGCACTGATCAGACGCAAAGCCACCTGTCATTTCGAGGTGAAGTACGGCGGATTTTAATCCGCCTTCTTCCACTTTAATCGACGTAAGAAACCGTCCACACCTTCGACGAGCTGGCACTGAGCTGCGATCGCGGCGCGGGAGAATCGCCGCGCGCTGCGCAGCGAGGGATTCCTCGGCCTAGGGCCCCGGAATGACAGCCTGTGAGCGTTCCGCGTACCGCGCGCGGCTAGAGCCTGATCACGTCGACGTTCGGGTGGTCCAAAAGCAGGAACGCAAGCATGTAGTCGCGCATATGCCGCGTCAGCAGGAAATTCGAGCGCACATGATTGTGCCCGTTGCGTCCGAGTTGGCGCGCGAATTCCGGTTCCGAGAGCAACTGCTTGATCCAGAACGCGGTCCCTTCGATCGTATGCGTCAGGATCCCGGAGTACTTGTGCGTGATCTGAAGCGGAATCCCGCCCGCCGCACCCGCTATGACCGGCTTCGATTTCCACAGCGCCTCGGACACGGTCAAGCCGAATCCTTCCTTGAGCGATTTCTGGATCACCACGGCCGACGCGCTCTGGATCGCGTTGACCTCGATATGCGAGGTCGGCGGAAGATCCAGGATATGCACGTCGGCGTCGTTGCCCGCCCGCTCGCGCACCTCGCGCAGCACCTCCGCGCCTTCGGGGTCGTCGCTGGCGCCGCCTCCCGCGAGCACGAGCTGGCAATCCACCCGACGCCGCGCGAGCTGCCACGCTTCGAGCACCCCGAGCGGATCCTTCAGCCGATCGAAGCGCGAAATCTGCGTCACAATCGGCTTGTCGCTGCGAATCCCGAGCTTGCTCAGCACCGCGTCGATTTCGTCGCGGCCGAGCTCGCGGTTTTTGTCCGCCAGCGGATCGATCGACGGTGAGATCAGGATCTGCGGAATCGGCAGCGCGCGCGTGAACTGCGGCGCCGAAAACACGCTGAGATCGAACTGCCGCACCATCGGTTCGATAAATTCCCACGCCCCCGGCGCCGGCGCGGACAGGTCGATGTGGCATCGCCAGATCCATTTCCCGCCAATCGCGGCGCGGTTGCGCACCAGCCCCGCGGGTTGCGGATCGTGGATGAACATGATGTCGCCGTTCAGGTTCAGGCGCTCCAGGTTGGACGCCGTGGTCATATCGAAGACGCCCTGGTCCTCGGCGGTGAAGACGTGCGCAGTCCCGTGCAGCGCGTTGTGCAGATGCTTGGTCAGTGCGAAAAAATCCTGCGTGCCTTCAACCACTTCCCATCGCGCGTCGATCCCGACTTCGCCCAACAGCGGAATCAGGCGCTGCAGTATTTCCGCCACTCCGCCACCGCTGCGCGTGGAGTTGATATTCACCACCTTCTTGCCCGCAAGCCGCGCGCCGAGCACGGTTAGCTCCTGCACCACGCCTTCGCCGACGATCGGGATATATTCGGAAAGCTTTGCACCCATCTCAGTTGCCCAAACGCTGCTCGACCAGGGTGATCATCCTGCGCCGCAGCCCTTCTTCGGTGTAGGTGTATGGATCGAGCGTCCGCAGCGACTCGGCCAGCGCCTTTTCTCCAAGCTGTCCTTCGGCCCATGCCGCGAAGTCGTTGTCGCCCGTCTCCAGGCGCAGCCGCGCGTCGAACATGTGATAGGAAATGGCGCTCAGCGAGGCATAGGTCAGCGCGTTGCGGAACTCGCGCAAATCCGCCGCGCGCACGCCCGTCGCCATCACGAACGACACCGAGCGCATGAAGTGAAACTCCTGCCCGCGCGGCGCGGCGCGAACCTCGCTGTTGCGTTCCAGCGACGCCTCGATAACCCTGACCAGCGCCTCGCGCAGTTGGTGGATGGTCGAGAAGCGCATCACATCGATCGCCGCCAGCTCTTCGCCCAGGCGCGCGTCGAGCAGGATATTTGATACCCAGTACGCGAAATCATTGGGCGGCTCGGGCGAAAGGTGTTGATGCTGCACCAGAAAATGGTGAGTGTGATGGTAAATTACCGAGCCGGGCACGCTGCGCAGATTCTCGGCCATCTCGGCCAGGTCGTGCGCCTTGCGCCCGGTCAGCAGGGTCAGGTTAAGCCGCGAGCAAAACTCGAACGGTTGCTTAGCGGTGGTGAGGTTCTTGCTCTCGCTCATTGTTGATATTCCATTAGCGCGGGTTTGAAGAATCGTGACACGTCATCTCTCAGGCCATCTACCGATCCCGTCTTTGAAGTACGGCGCCGTCGCCTGCGCCGCACTTGCCTGCATCGCGATCGCGCTTGCCTCGCTGGCGGGATGCCGCGGCGAAGCGCCCGCGCGCGGGCAACTCAACCTCGCGCTCGCGGTCTTTCCGTCCGAGGCCGCGGCCTACGCCAATTTCGTCTCCACCTTCGAGGCCGCGCATCACGTGCGCATCAATATCGTCGCACAATCCTACGGCGATATCCTGCAGGCCCTGCGCGTGCAAGCCCGAAGCCGCCGCAGCTCGCTCGATCTGGTCGAGCTCGACCTTGCGATGCTCGGCGAAGCGCGCTCGAATGTCGCCGTGCTCGACGAGCTCGTGCCGCCTTCCGCACACTCTCTATTTTCCGGACCCGCGTGGGCCGCGGCAACCGAAAATAATCACGTATATTTTATTCCGCATCGCTTGATGTGGCAGGCGATGATCTATAACCGGATCGAAGTTCCCGATCCGCCGCGCACCTGGGATGATCTCGCGCGCTTCGCCCGCGCCCATCCCGGCAAGCTCGCGCTCAAGGCCGCGCGTTACGAGGGTGCGGCGTGCGACGCGATGGCGTTCGTATGGAGCGCGGGCGGCGGCGAATGCGATCCCGAATCGAGCGGCTCGTTGCGCGCGTTCGACTTCCTGCATTCGCTCGCGCCTGACCTGAATGACGAATCCGCCGTGTTCCGCGAGATGTCGGTGCTCGAGGCGCAGGCGCGCGGCACCGTGTGGATTCATTTCAACTGGCCCTTCGCGATCGGATACCTGAAGTCCAAGGGCCTTGCCCCCGAGGTCGATCTGAGCGCGCCGATTCCCGCCGGTCCCGACGGGATGGCGACGCCGCTTGGTGGCGGTTATCTCGCGATTCCCGTTTCCGCGCCGCATCCCGAGCTCGCGCGCGCGTTCCTTGCCTGGCTGCTCACACCCGAAGTGCAGGCCCGCTTAAGCCGCGAGCTTGGATGGTACGGTTCGGTCCCGCCCGCAGCCGGCAGCGAGGACGCAAAACTTTACGCCGGATTCACCGCGATGCGCGATCATGTGAGGGCACGGCCGGTGGTCCCTTGCTATCCGCAACTGAGTAATCGATGGCAACAGGCAATTCGCGCGGTGCTGCTGCGCGGGACCGCTCCTGAAGCCGCTCTGGCCACTATACTCAGTTCGCCGTCAAGTGCGCTTTCATCGGCCGATTCGAACGGGTCGCGATGCTGCGCGGGACTCGAACAATGAACGCACGCGCGCGAAATCTCAGAACCGCGTTCGTCGTGATCCCGGCGCTCTTCATGCTCGGCACGCTGGTGGCGCCTGCTCTAGGCGGTCTGGTCGCGTCGTTCGATTATCGAGGCCCTTCGCTCAAGAATTATTCGGCGCTCGCGCACGATCCGATGTTCTGGCACGCGGCGATCGACAACCTGATTCTTCCGATCGCGAGCCTCGTACTTGAACTCGCAATTGGACTCGGACTCGCCCTGATGCTGACGGCGCGCAAGCGGCGCTCCCCGCTCGTCGAGGTCGCGGCGATTCTGCCATTTGCAATTCCCGAGATCGTCATCCTGACCATCGCGCGCTACCTGCTGATGCCGCGCGGTTACGTGAACGGCGCGCTCGAAGCGTTCGGAATGCATGGCGCGGCGTGGCTTTCTCCACGTGGCTCCCTTGCGATGCTTTCGGTCGCGATCGTTGACGCGTGGCACGTCACGCCGATCGTGATGCTGATGCTGATGGCGGGGTTGCAGACGATCCCGCGCGAGCTCTACGAAGCCGCGCGGCTTGACGGCGCCGGCAGACTCGCCGCATTCCGCTACGTGACGCTGCCGATGCTCGCGCCCGCGATCGTCGGCGCGACGGTGCTGCGCGGAATCGACGCGCTTAGAATTTTCTCAACCGTGCTGGTGCTGACCGGACCGGAGGCGGTTCCGGTTTTATCCACTTACTCATACGGGCAGTGGACCGACGCGCAAGCGCCGCGGGTCGCGATGGCGGCGGCGATGGTGCTGGCGCTGGTCGTGACGATCTTCGCGCTCGGCGGCGCGATCGCCGCGCGCAGGTGGTCGTCGGATGAAGGAG
>JBAPSR010000140.1:0-3695 GCA_049281755.1 Binataceae bacterium (SeqCode) | reverse complement strand
GAGCTCACGATGCCGCCGCCCGACGATCGCGCGGTGCTGGACCGGATGCCTGGCTCGCGAATCCCGGTCATCCGCCAGCCGTTTAGCGCCGGCGATCTGCTGCCGTTCTGGGCGATGGGAAAGTTCGGCGGAAATTGCCTCTACCGCCTGCGCGATGATCCGGCCGAGGAAAATAATCTCGCCAGCTCCGGCGCGGAAAAGGACGCGGCCGACGCGCTACGCGCGGCGCTGCTCTCGATCGACGCGCCCACGGATCAGCTCGCGCGCCTGGGCCTCGCGTGATCATCCGTTTAGTGGCCGCGGCCGCCGCCGGGATGGCCGCCGAAGCCATGATGGCCGCCGAATCCACCTCCGCCGCCCGCGTGGCCATGTATCCCGATCCCTCCGGCGACCGGTCCGAGCCCGAGCAGGTATAGCGACGGCGGAAACATCGATTCGTTGAGCGCATTCAGCGCGACCACGTCGTCATCGCGCGAGTCTGCCACGTACGCCGTGGTATCGTTCCCCTGCGTGAGTGCCCACTGGTACTTTTGCAATGCCTCCGCGTTGCCCTCGAACACGCATCCGCAATTGCCCGGGTCGTAATACCAATAAACATTCCCGTTCGGTGTCGGATAACTGTGCATCGAGTAGGTTGGCAGCCCGCTCACCATCTGAAGCTGGTCGGGATATTTGGCCTCCATCCGCTCGAAACCGGCCTCCGCCAACGCGGATTCCGTCTCGGCCACCGCGGCGGGACGCGAATCCTTGTAATGCTGATACAGCGAGCATCCCGCCGCCGCGAACACGATCGAACAGGCGATCGAAAATATGACGCCATCGCTCCGTACTCGCATTGCTCTCATCCTGGATAAATTGGCGGACACCGCTTTCGATCTCATATTATCTCTGCGGCGCATATTGCAAAGTGATCTCATAAGCTTAACCCTTCGCCCGCGTTGACATCATGGCGCGCGCCGCGATAGTCCACGAGCTTGGAGTCCTTCGGGGAGATTACGATGAAAGATCGCGCGTACGAAGCCGGCCTCGCCGTGCGCAGGCGCGTGCTCGGCACGGCGCACGTCGAGCGCGCGCTGGCAGCGGCCACAGATTTCGATCGCGAATGGCAGCGCTTCGTGACCTCGAACGCGTGGGGCGCCGTATGGACTCGGCCCGGACTCGAGCGGAAAACCCGCAGCCTGCTCACCATTACGATCCTGGCCGTGCTCGGACGCGAAGAAGAGTTGCGCCTTCACCTGCGCGCCACGCGCAACACCGGCGCGAGCAGAGCCGAAGTCAAGGAAGCCCTCATGCAAGTGGCAGTCTATGCGGGCGTGCCGGCCGCGAATGCCGCCTTCCGGATCGCCAAAGCGGTATTTGCGGAGATGGAAGCCGATCCGCAAAAACGGCCGACGCCGAAACGCCGCGCCACCAAGCGAGGCGCCGGATGACCTCCCTGTATCGCGGCTATCGTCGCCCCGCATCGGGAATCCATCCGCGCAACGACTCGCCCGCATATGCGAGCACCGCCAAACGCGCGCCGCGAAACCCCGCGATCAGAATTCCGCACACACTCTCCGAGATCACCGGCCCGCGCTTCGATTCCTCGCCCGCGTCTTCCATCGCGCACAGCGTCGACCTGACTCAGTTCGCCGGCGGCGCCGCTCTGGGCGAAAGAATTGTCGTGGCAGGCCGCGTCCTCGACGACGATGGCGGCCCGATCCCGCACGCGCTCATCGAGCTATGGCAGGCCAACGCCGCGGGCCGCTACGCGCATCCGGCCGATCAACACGATGCTCCGCTCGATCCGCATTTCTCCGGCGCCGCACGAATACTCACTGGCGATAACGGCGAGTATCGCTTCATCACGATCAAGCCGGGAGCATATCCGTGGCGAAATCATCCTAATGCATGGCGTCCGCGGCATATTCATTTCAGTCTCTTCGGCCCGGGATTCGCCGCGCGGCTGGTTACGCAAATGTATTTCCCCGGCGATCCGTTGCTCGCCCTCGATCCGATCTTCAACAGCATCGCGGATCCTGCCGCACGCGCGCGCCTGGTCTCGAGCTTCGAGCTTCATACCACCGTCGCCGAATACGCACTCGGGTACCAATTCGATATAGTACTTCGCGGGCGCGACGCCACTCCAGCACAAGACTGAGATGAACACCCGGCTGACTCCTTCGCAAACTGTAGGACCGTTCTTCGGCCCCGCGCTGGTCCGCGCCGGCGCCGAGCGCCTGGCGGATAGCGCCGCGCGCGGCGAGCGAATAGTGATCGAGGGCGCGGTGCTCGACGGCGATGGCGCTCCCGTTCCCGACGCGATGATCGAGATCTGGCAGGCCAACGCCGAGGGCCGCTACGATCATCGCGAAGACACGCAGGAGAAGCTGCTCGACCCGAACTTCCACGGCTTCGGCCGCGCGGGCACTATCGAGAGCGGTGAGTTCCGGTTCTATACGATCAAGCCAGGCGCAGTGGCGGGCGATCGCGCCACGCTGCAGGCTCCGCATGTCAACGTATGCGTTTTCGCGCGCGGGTTACTGCATCACCTGATGACGCGAATCTATTTTCCCGAGGAATCCGCTGCCAACGCGGTCGATCCGATCCTGAACCTGGTCGAGCCGAAACGCCGCGCGACGCTAATCGCTGGCGGCTCTGGCACTTCGTCCCCGCGCACTCTGCGCTTCGATATTATTTTGCAGGGCGACAACGAGACGGTATTTTTCGACGTCTGATACGCGCCATCGGCCGCGCGGCCGCAGCCGATGAAGCGTGAAGGAGACCTTCCGATGCCTACTGCGGCGCCGCACAATCCTCCCTTTCGTGCCGATCATGTCGGAAGCCTGCTGCGGCCTCCGTCGCTGCTGGCCGCACGAGCGTTGCGCGCCGCGGGAAAGATTTCCGCCGCCGAACTCCGCGTCGCCGAGGACGCGGCGATTCGCGAAGCGATCGCATTCGAAGAGGAGGTGGGCCTCCAGTCGATTACCGACGGCGAATACCGCCGCGAGGTATTCTATTCAGATTTCTATTTCCGCGGCCTCGGCGGCGGCACCGTCGCTTACGACCCCACCTCGATCGACGAAGCGTTCTTCATCGATCGCGAAGGCCACAAGCTTCCGCTGCTGGTCCCGCGCATCCGGAGCCGGATGCGATGGACCGGTCCGATTCATACCGATGACTTCAACTTCATTCGCGCGGCGACTTCGCGCACGCCCAAGATTACTATTCCGTCGCCGACGATTATCCACTTCCGCGCCGGCCGCGATAATATCAGCCGCGAAGTATATCCTGATCTCGACGGTTTCTGGGAAGATATCGTTGGCGCGTTCCAGCGCGAGTTGCGCTCGCTCTACGACGCCGGATGCCGCTACGTGCAGATTGACGAAACCACCCTGATGTCGCTGAACGACCGCCGGAGCTGGGACCAGATGCGCAAGCGCGGCGACGACGGCAAGAAGCTCCTGCTCGAAACCTATCCGGCGATAATCAACCGAGCACTCGGGGGGCGTCCACCGGAACTGCATATCGCGATGCATATGTGCCGGGGTAATAATCAAAGCCATTGGAGCGCCGAGGGCGCCTACGATCAGGTAGCGGACGTAGTATTCAATCGGATCAACGTAGATTCCTACTTCCTGGAGTATGATACCGACCGCGCCGGCGGTTTCGAGCCGCTGCGGATGCTGCCCAAGCACAAGACGGCCGTGCTGGGA
>JBAPSR010000139.1:0-4678 GCA_049281755.1 Binataceae bacterium (SeqCode) | reverse complement strand
CGGGAGCAGGCAGCGCGGGCGAGGGGATTGAAATCTCGAGCGGCTTCGATAGCTCGGCCAACTGCTCCTGAGTCGGCGGCTTTGGAAATGCCGGAGGTTGCGGGATTTCGCTGCGATGCGATCCGGCGGCGGTTCTGAGATCGGCGAGCCATCGGGCGAAGTCACGCTCGCTCGCCTGCAGTGCCAGCAAATATTCGCGGACCGCGTTCAGTGCTTCGCGCCGCGATGCGAGCGAGTTCTCGATCGCGGTCTTCGTCGCGGCTACCGAGCGTTCGGCCGC
The DNA here is from genome assembly GCA_049281755.1 of Binataceae bacterium (SeqCode). Classification (GTDB taxonomy): domain Bacteria; phylum Desulfobacterota; class Binatia; order Binatales; family Binataceae; genus JBARDN01. The sequence continues at coordinate 4,398 of JBAPSR010000139.1, read as the reverse complement.
CACCCGGGTCTGCGCTTCCAGGTCGGCAACCGCGCTGCGAAGCTGCGCGTCGAGTTCGCGCTCTGCCGCATCGCGGCGTGCCAGGCTTTCACGGCGATAGCGCTCGCCCGCGTTTTGCGCGGCGGTTGCCTGCGCGGCGATTCCTTCCAGGCGCAATCGCAGCGCGGTGCCGGCCGCGATGATTCGTGCGCGCGCGACATCCTGTGCGCGCGCCGTGATTTCCGTGCACATCCGGCTGAGCCCTAGCTCGAGGCCCGCTACTTCGATGCGTTTGATTGGATCGACGTAGAGCACGATCTGCGCGGTACCTCCGCCCTGTAGCGCTGCGCTGGTGCCTGCGGGAATCAGGATTGCGAGCGGAGAACGGGTGCGATGACCGACGATCGCACGGGCTTCGGCCACGTTGGGAAGGATCGTGAGCTTCACCGCCGGCTCGCGTGCCAGCGCCGCTATGACGGCTTGCGCAACCGGTCCGTGATCCTGATCGACGAGCGGGATATCGTATGCGTGCACGGACGGGCGCGCGCCGTAGATGTTGCCGAGCGAGAATCCGGCGACCGCGATAATCACGATCGGCGCCAGCAGGAGCATAGAGAGTCCGATACGGTCTCTCGCCAGCAGCCGGAATTCGTTCCAGAAGATCAAATGGACCGTGCGCATCATCGTTTATCGCCCAGCAGGTCCGTCTTCGCGCAGCGCGTGTCCGGTCAGCGCGATAAATGCGTCGGAAAGATTGGGGCTGTGAACACTGAATTCAATCACGCGTCCGCTGGTGGCTCGAATCCGCTCCAGGACTTCGCTGACCTGCGCGACGCTCGCCAGCTCCAAGTCGATTTTGCCGTCGATGCGTGCCCGCGCGAGCTCCTTCACCCCCTCGATTCCCGCGCTCCAGCCACTGGCGGGCGGATCCTGAAACGCGATCTCCATGCGCGGATGCCGTCCGCCGAGCGTGATCAACTCGGCAACCGTGCCTTGTGCGACCGTGCGGCCGTAATCGATCAGCAGCGCGTGGTCGCAGATGCTCTCGACCTCTTCCATGTAGTGCGTGCTGTAAATGATCGCGGTGCCCAACTCAGCCGCGCCCTTAACCGTCAGCAGAATCTGTTCGCGTGACTGTGGATCGACGCCAACGGTCGGCTCGTCGAGCAGCAGAATCTCGGGCCGATGCACCATCGCGCATGCCAGGTTGAGGCGCCGTTTCATTCCGCCGGAAAGAATCGAGACTGGATCATTAGCGCGCGGGCCAAGGCCCACGGCCTCGAGCGCGTCCACAGACGCGGCGATGGCGTGGCGTTTGCCGGCGCCATGGATGCGCGCGAAGAGCTCGAGATTCTGAAGCGCGCTTAGAGTCGGGTAGAGCGCGATTGCCTGCGGAACGTAGCCGAGCTTGCGCCGCAGCGCGCCGCGATCATCCTGCGATGAAACACCGGCCAGTCGCACCGTTCCCGAATCCGGTTCGAGCAGAGTGGCGAGAATCGAAAGCGTGGTGGTCTTGCCCGCGCCATTGGGTCCGAGCAAGCCGACGATCTCTCCGCGATCGACACTCAGGCTGACGCCGTCGAGCGCAACGCGTTCGCCATAACTCTTGCGCAGCCCGGCAGCTTCAAGAGCTTTCATCGTTCGCGGAGACTCGCGAGTGGTTGGGATAACTGTTTGTGGTGAGCGTTCAGAAGAGATGCTCGAGTTTTGAATTGCGCGCGGTTAAAGCGGCGGCCCGTTCGAGATCCATGCCGACGCAGAATATGTATCCGCCGCGCGAATGCCCACGCAACCGTTTGGATGGCCAAGACCTGCGTTAGGATACCGCAATCGCCACGAATCCTTGCGTCCGAGGACTCGAAATCACCAAATCCTCAGTCTTGCATCGGTTCTCCATGTTACGCATCGAATTAGATCCCGAATACTTTCGTCTGACTCGGCATCCGATATGGGCTAGCTTAATAGCGCGGGCGGCGGTGGACGCGAAGTATCGACCGGTCTTTCGTACGGAGTGATTGCATGAGAATTGCCGGTGTTGCGAGTGAGTTTCCGGAACATTCGTATCCGCAGGAAGTGATTACAGCCGCCCTGAAGAAGCATTGGGGCGCCAAGCTGGATCGCCCGGGGCTGATCGAGCGCCTGCACTCGCGCGCATTGGTCAAGCGCCGCCATCTCGCTTATCCGATCGAACGCTATGCTCAATTCCAGAACTGGGGCGAGACCAACGCCGCATGGATCGTAGCCGCCGAGACCCTCGGCGCGGCCGCTATCGATCGCGCGCTCAACCGGGCGGGCCTTCAGCGCAGTGATTTGGATGCGCTTTATGTCGTCTCGATTACCGGAGTCGCCAGTCCTTCCCTCGACGCGAAGCTGATCAATCGGATGGGGCTGCGTCCGGACTTGAAGCGCACGCCGATATTCGGCGTCGGATGCGTGGGCGGCGCAATCGGCCTCACCCGGGCCGCCGATTACGTGCACGGTTTTCCGAACCAGGTCGCCGCGATTCTTTCGGTCGAACTCTGCTCGCTCACGATCCAGCGCGACGACATCTCCACCGTCAACCTGATCTCGAGCGGGCTGTTTGGCGACGGCGCCGTGGCGGCGGTGCTCGCCGGCCGCGAAAGATTGCCGAATCTCCATCCTGAAATCATCGGCACGCGATCGGTCTTCTATCCCGGCACCGAAGAGATCATGGGCTGGGACATTTCCGAAAAAGGATTCAGCATTGTCCTATCTCCAAAGCTGCCGGATCTGATTCGATGCCGCCTCGCAGGCGATGTCGACGCATTCCTGCGCGACTACGGGCTTGCGCGCGCCGATCTTGGCAGTTGGGTCATTCATCCGGGGGGCCCCAAGGTGCTCGAAGCGGTCGAGACTGCACTCGGCCTGCGCGATCGCGAACTGGGAGCGTCTTGGGATTGCCTGAGCCAGGTCGGCAACCTGTCCTCGGCATCGGTGCTGTGCGTGCTCGAAGAAACGATCGAGCATCGCCGGCCCGCGCCCGGAACGATGGGCCTGATTCTCGCGATGGGTCCCGGCTTCTGCTCGGAGATGCTGCTGGTGCGATGGTAGGTGCGGCGCAACGCGCAACAGACGTCTTCGTGATCGGCGGTGGACCCGCAGGACTTGCCGCCGCGCTCGCAGCACGTGCGCGCGGACTCTCGGTGACACTCGCGGACGGCGCGCGACCCCCGATCGACAAAGCGTGCGGCGAGGGCGTAATGCCACAGGGCGTCGCGGCGCTGCAGCGGCTGGGCGTGTCGATCGACCCGGAGACCTCGCAACCCTTCCAGGGAATCCGCTTCATCGATAATGGAGTGAGCGCCGACGCGCGCTTCGCTGGCGCGCATGGGATTGGCGTTCGGCGAATTGCACTGCATCAAGCGATGGCGCAGGCGGCCGCCGAGCAGGGAGTGACGTTGCGATGGGGATCGCACGTCGACGGGATCTCCGAGCGCGGCGTCAGCATGGATGGGCAAACGATCGCGTGCCGATGGATTATTGGCGCTGACGGCCGCATGTCTCGAACTCGCGCCGAGATGCGGATCAACACGCCCGCGCGAGCCACGCGTCGAGTTGGGTTTCGGCAGCACTATCAGGTGCGGCCATGGAGCGATCTCGTCGAGGTGTACTGGCATCCGCGCGGACAGGCTTACGTCACCCCGGTTGGCCCTGAAGAAGTCTGTATCGCGATAACCGGCACACGCTCCGCGCTGCGCATCGAAGAACTGCCGCGGGTTTTCCCCGCGTTGGCGAAACGGCTGCTTGGCGCGTCGGCCACAACCTCCGTGCGCGGAAGTGTTTCGGCTTCCGTCAGGCTGCGCGCGGTGACGAAGGGGCGCGTTGCGCTGGTTGGAGACGCCTCGGGCTCGGTTGATTCGATAACCGGCGACGGCCTCTCGCTCGCGCTGCGACAATCGGTCGCGCTTGCCGAAGCTATGGTGCGCAACGACCTCGCGCTCTACGAGCGCGCGCACGCGAAGATTCTTCTGATGCCGCTGGTGATGGCGCGGGTGCTGGTGATGGTCGGGGAACGCCGATGGCTTCGCGACCGGGTGCTCGCCGCGCTGGCGGCGCGGCCGCAGATCTTCGCGCGTCTGCTGGCGGTTCATGCCGGAGAGGTTTCGCCGCGCGCTGTCGGTCTGGATACGCTCGCAAGTCTTGGCTGGAACATACTCGCCCCGCGCGCATTGGCCCGGCGGGCTTCATAACTCAGAGTTTCGCCACCGACCAGGACAGGTTCGATGCGCACAAAAGTGTTCGCCACTGCGATCTTGTGGTTCGCGGCGATTGCGATTGCCGCGTCAGCATTCGCTGCGAGTCCGCAGTCCTCGAAAGGCACGCTCACACTGGATCCTGCGCATACCCGAATCTCGTTCACGGTCGGCGGACCGATGCACACGACCACCGGCACGTTCC
>JBAPSR010000138.1:0-8307 GCA_049281755.1 Binataceae bacterium (SeqCode) | reverse complement strand
CGAGGGAATCTCGACCGAGGAATCATTGGCGGAGCTTCGCGCGCTCACGCTCAGCGCGGGAGCCAGCGTCGAGGCGACGGTCAGCCAAAAACTCAAGGCTCCCGATCCGCGCACCTTTATCGGCAAGGGCAAGGCCGCCGAAGTCCGCGAGCTCGCCCATCAGACTGGAGCGACGCTCGTGATCTTCGACGATGCGCTCTCGCCCGCGCAGGCGCGCAATCTGGAAAAAGAACTCAAGCTGCGCGTGATCGATCGCAGCCAGTTGATTCTCGATATCTTTGCGCTACGTGCGCGCACCCTCGAGGGCAAGCTGCAGGTCGAGATCGCGCAGCTCGCCTACTTGCAACCGCGACTGACGCGCCAGTGGTCGCATCTGTCGCGCGTGCGCGGCGGAGGCGGCAGTGCAGGAGGTGGTGGCGGCAGCGGTGCCGGCGCAGGAGGAGCCAGCGGCGGTGGAGTCGGCACACGCGGACCCGGCGAAACCCAGCTCGAAGTTGATCGCCGCCGCCTGCGCGAAAAGCTCACCCGGTTGCGAGTCCGCTTGCGCGACGTCGAGCGCACGCGCACGATTCAGCGCCGGCGCCGTCTCGAAGTTCCGTACCCGACGGTCGCGCTGGTCGGCTACACCAATTCCGGAAAATCCACGCTGATGAATGCATTCACCGGCGCTGGGGTTGAGGCCGCAAATCGCCCGTTCTCGACCCTCGATCCGACTATCCGGCGGCTCAAGCTGCCCGGCAGGATGTCGGTGATGCTGGCCGACACGGTGGGATTCATCCATCGCTTGCCGCACGGACTTATCGACGCGTTCAAAGCCACGCTCGAGGAAGTGCGCACCGCGAGCCTGCTGGTGCACGTGGTCGATGCGAGCTCCGAGCTCGCGGGTGAGAGGATGGAGATCGTCGATCGGGTGCTCGAGGAGATCGGCGCCGGCGCGACTCCGCGGATCATCGCGATGAACAAGTGCGACCTGACCGGGAAAGCTCCGCACCTGGCGCCCGAGCACGACACCGTCGCGATCTCCGCGCTGCGCGGCGAAGGGTTGGACGAATTGCGCGACACGATCGCACGCCACTTCAGCGGCTCGCGCCAGGAAGTTGTCGTGACGCTTGCGGCCAGCCGAGGCGATCTGGTGGCTATGGCGCGTCGCGATGGCGAAGTGCTAAGCGAAGAATATAGCGACGGTAAGGTCGCGATGCGCGCGCTCGTCAGCGCCACGGTTGCGGGACGGTTGCGCAAGGCCGCGCTCGCGCGGGCTTGATTCGAGCGCGCATTGGGAACGGGGATGGCTGCAGGTCAACCACATCAGACGCCGCCGAGACTCGTCAGAAAGACGGACCCTCCTGCCGTAACCAAGCGGCTGCTCAACCTGCCGAATATCCTGACCCTGTGCCGGCTCGGCTCGATTCCGATCTTTCTATTGTTCCTGAGCAAGCAGCGTTACACCGCCGCCCTGTACGTCTTTGTCGCCGCAGCGTTGACCGACAGCCTCGACGGCACGGTTGCGCGATGGTTCGACGCGCGCACCGAATTCGGCGCGTTTCTCGATCCGTTCGCGGACAAGCTGATGCTGGTGTCGGCGTTCATCGTGATGACGATCTACGGCGACTTCCCGGCGTGGCTGCTGATCGTGGTCGCGCTGCGCGATATCGTGATCGTCTTCGGCTACCTGATGCTGTCGTTCTTCACCGGTGAGCGAATTCCGGTGCGCCCGAGCTACCTCGGCAAAATCAGCACCTTCCTTCAGCTCGCGTGCGTGACCGCGGCGCTGTTGCGGGCGGGCCAGGTCTATCCGGAATATTTCTACGCGCTGCTGTACCTGACCGTCGCGGCGACCGCGCTCTCGGGAGTCCACTACATGTACCGCGGGCTGGTATGGCTCGGATCGCGCGAGCCCGAGATGTTCTCGTAGCCTAGTTGATCACTTTGGCGGCGCGCAGCTCTTCCACTTGCGTGCGATCGATTCCGAACTCGCGCAGGACTTCTTCGGTATGCTCGCCGAGCTTCGGCGGCGTGCGCCACATCCGCGCCGGAGTCTCGCTGAAGCGCGCGCCCGGATTGACCGTGCGCACCTTGCCGGCCGTGGGATGATCATAAACCTGGAAGCTCTCGTTCGCGACGATCTCCGGATCGGTGAGCAGGGTTTCGTAGTTGTGCACGGGACCGCACGGGATGTCGGCCGCCTCGAGGATCGGCAGCCAGTGCCCGGTAGGATGCTCGAGGAACAGCTTCGCCAAGCCCCGCATGATTCCGCGCCCGCGCTCCATCCGGTTCTCCACGCCGTCGTACCATTCCAGATGCCCGACCGCGTCGCACAGGCGGCGCAACTGCTCGTCGGTGAACGGCGCGATCGTGAGCCAGCCGTCGCCGGTGCGGAACGGATCGAGGGTCGAGCTTTTGGGCGCGGTGCCCTTGAACTCCGCCTCGGGAACAAACGTGTATTCGTAGATCGAGTCGTTGGCCGTGAACGCCATCATCGCTTCGAGCATCGGCACCTTGACGTACTGGCCAACTCCGCGCGCGCGCGCCGCATGCAGCGCCGCCACCACGCTCAGCGCGGCGGTCATTCCGCTGACCTTATCTGCCAGCGCCATCTTTACCGCGGTCGGTTGCCCGCTCTTGGCGCCCTGCACATACGCCATCCCCGAGTAACCCTGGATTACAGGATCGTAAGCGGGAAAATTCGCGTAGCGCCCCTTGGGCGGGAATCCGCAGATCGAGCAATAGACGATCTTGGGATTTGCGCGGCGAATATCGGCGTATCCAATGCCCAGGCGTTCGGCCACGCCCGGACGATTGTTCTCGACGATCGCGTCGGACTTGACCGCGAGCCGTCGCACGAGATCGCGGCCGTGCTCTTTTTTGATATCGATCACAACGCTGCGCTTGTTGCGGTTGAAATTCAGAAACGCCGCCGTCAGGCCGTTCCTTTTCGGCCCGATATTGCGGCGCAGCGAATCGCCTTCGGGCGACTCGACTTTGATCACGTCCGCGCCCAGATCGCCCAGCAGCATCGTGCAGAACGGTCCCGAAATGACGGCCGTCAAATCCAGAATGCGAAAACCGGCCAGGGGTCCCTCAGCCATAAAACTAATTCCTCGATTACTTCCGCGTGTGCTGGACGTGTACCCGCGATCGGCGAATCGTCCTCGCAGCGGCGCACGATCGTGCGATCGCGGGTGAGAAGCCTGCTTAGCCCGCCTAGACTTCCGCGTCAAGGCGCGTCGCAGAAGCGATTGCGGCGACGATGCATCGTGAGCGCGCCGATGCCGCGATTTGCGGGCTGCGCGAGCCTATTGCGCAACTGGTTTCGGAATATTGGTTCCGAACGCAACCTTCAGATCATCGCCCGCGAACGGATAGACGTGCACCATCCATCCAAACGCGAGCGGCAGGAAGTGCCCGCCTGCCTCCTGGCACGCCGCCGCAGTGTGGATTTTTCCGGTAAATCCAAAACGTCCGTCGGCGAACACGCCGTACTTCTGATCGCGGCCGAGCGCCTCGGGATTCGCCGCGATCGGAATCATCCCGGGAAGGTTCTGCTGATCCTGTCCGGCGTCGCCGTGCAGCAGATCGCCCAGCGTGATCGCCTCGGGCAGGCAGATATTCGTATGCTCATGCCATCGCGCGATTCCGAGCGGGATCAGTTGGTCGAGCTGCTCGGGCGTCTGGTCCGGCGGTGCGCTGTACATCGCGCCGACCAGCACGTAGTTTCCGTCGGGCTGCTTGACGTAAAGAATCGAGCCCGGATGCGCGAGGTCGAACCGTCCCCGGTACTCGTCGCCCGCCCACGCGTAGTTGGTGAAGTGATAAACGTCCTGCGGAACGCTCGGCATGAAGATCCGAAAGCCCTGCGCAAGCGCCGCGTGATAGTTGCGATACGGCAGGAGCACCCGGCGCAACGTCGCCAGGATGTCGTTGGCGCGCTCGATATCCTGCGGCGTCGGCTCGCGCAGGTCGGTCATGCGCATGTGGTCGTCCATGTGCATATCGGAGCCCATCCCGTTGACCGAGGTGATTCCGGGCATCCCCTGCATCGAATCCATCGAGGACATGTCGTGAGCATAGGCGGTCGCGGCCAAAATCGCGGCGACACCGGTGGCAATTGCGAGTGCGCTGATTTTCTTCATCAAGATTCTCCTGCGGCGCTATCCCGCCCCGCGAGCTTCTCAGCTCCGATCGCCGCGCAGCCGCGCGTGCGAGAGCGCGGGCAACTCGCGCCGCACCCGCTCCTGGTATTCAAGATCGATCGGCGCGATCACCACGCCTTCGTAGTCGGCCGCGCGCGCCAGCACCCGTCCCCACGGATCGACGATCATCGAATTTCCGTAGTCGCTGAATCCGTGCGGATTCGGCCCGAACTGCGCGGGCGCGATCAGATAGACCTGGTTCTCGATCGCGCGTGCGCGAATCAGCGTCTCCCAATGCGCTTCGCCGGTCGGAAAAGTGAACGCGCTCGGCAGCGTGATAATCTGGGCGCCGGCGAATACGAGCTGGCGGTAGAGTTCCGGGAAGCGCAGGTCGTAACAAACCGTAAGTCCGATCGTTCCGAGCGGAGTCGGTGCGGCGACGACTTCTGTGCCGGGCATCTTCACGTCCGATTCGCGCGCGGTGACTCGCCCCGGCAGGTCGATATCGAACAGGTGAATCTTGCGGTACACCGCGATCCGCGAGCCGTTAGGCCCGAGCAGGACCGAGGTGTTGTAGTTGCGCGGCTCTTTGGGCACGCCCTCCGCGATCGATCCCGCAATCAGATGGAGTTGCAGCTCGCGCGCCAGGCGCGCCATCCGCGTGATCGACTCGCCTTCGAGCGTTTCGGCCGCTGCGGCTTCTTCGGCGCGCTTGCCGCGCCAGTTGAACATCTCGGGCAGTGCGACCAGGTTCGCGCCGCGAGCGGCCGCAACGCGCACCAGGCGTTCGGCGCGTTCGAGGTTGGCGGCCTTGTCGGAAGCCGCTGCCATCTGGATTGCGGCCGCGAGGTAAGTCATCGGAATCTCACTACCCTGGAGCAGGATTATCCCGCTTTTTGGAGCGGTTTAGTAGCGTCAGTAACGCGGCACGCGGGGGTCGGCTTCAATCGACCATGCATTGATTCCGCCGGCCAGGTTGACGACGTGCGTAAAGCCGTTACGCGCGAGGTACATTCCCACCTGCGCGCTACGCATCCCGTGATGGCATACGACGATCGTCTCGCGCTCCGGATCGAGCTCGCCGATTCGCGCCGGAATATCGTTCATCGCGATATGCGCCGCGCCCGGAAACGCCGCCAATGCGATTTCCGCAGGCTCGCGCACGTCAAGGATGAAGACCTTTTCGCCGCGCTCGAGCCGCGCCTTCAGTTCGGCCGGATGAGTCTCGGAAAGCTCCGCCATGCCGCGCGCCATGGTGCGATGGTTACTCGGACAGACGCCGCGCTATTGCGTGACGACGTCCGGGTAAAGCTTGACCTTCGCAAACCGCGGCAGCATCGGCATCGGAATCGAAAAAGCAAAATGGTCGGTCGCGCCGGGCTTGAGCGGATCGAAGTGCGGCTTCTCGTTCAGAATTCGCCCGACCTCGGCGTCCTCGCCCATGCTGACCGCCTGCGAGTTGTAAATCGTTTCGGCATGAACGATCTTGCCGTGTGCATCTTCGAAGCTGATGACCAGTTTGACGTAATCGATCGGGTGGGAATCCGTGTTAACCACTTTTCCCGTGACCACCAGGTTGGGCGGCATGCAGCACGAGCGCATGATCTTGTCCGTGCTGATAACCACGTGGACGTCCTTGACCTGCTGGACCTGGGTCATCGGATGATCGTAGAGGGCGTGCGTCATCGCGGCTTCTTTCGCGGCCACCGAGTTGTCTTTGACCGTGACCGCGGCCATCACGGTGACGGCGGCCAACGCGCTCGAGGCGACCGCCAAAGCGGCGAATCCGATAAGTCCGATATGCTTTTTCATTTGCAGACTCCCCACCTACGATCTTGGCCGTGGGAGCGCGCAAATGTCAAACTGGTATTAGCCACTCAGACCGCCCCAAAGAACGGATTGAATGAGTATTGACGATAAACCCGGCTCGAGCGAAGACCGCGCCCTGATGGCGCTGGCGATCGAGCAGGCGCGGGCGGCGGTATCCGAGGGCGAGGTTCCCGTCGGCGCGATCGTGTCGGTCGCGGGAAAGGCGATGGCGGCCGGTCATAACCGCCCGATTTCGTTGAATGATCCGACCGCACACGCCGAAATTCTGGCGATTCGAGAGGCTGCCCGCGCCCTCGGCGTCTACCGGCTGACCGAGGCTGCATTATACGTGACGCTTGAGCCGTGCGTGATGTGCGTCGGTGCGATAATCGCGGCGCGCCTCGCGAAGGTCGTCTATGGCGCCCGCGACGAAAAGGCTGGCGCGCTCGGATCGGTCTACGATATCGGGCGCGACGGCCGCCTGAACCATCGGATCGAAGTCTACGCCGGCGTGATGGCGGACGAGTGCGGGGCAATCCTGCGTGAATTCTTCAAGACCCGGCGCTGACTTGGGTGCGCGGGAAAGGGGCGATGGGCAACTTTAGATTTTATCGGCGGATGCGAATCTTCCCGGGGCTGTCGGTCAACCTCTCGAAGTCGGGGCCGAGCCTAACCGTCGGGATGCGCGGCGCGCACGTGACCGTCGGGTCGCGCGGAGTGCGCAAGACGATCGGAATTCCCGGCACCGGAATCTACTATACGTCGCAAAGCGGCTATCACTCGGGCGTTCATTCCGCGCACGTCGATGATCCGATCACTGCGGAGCAGCAGGCCGCCGCTCACAGCGTCGGCACGGGAATCGCGATCGTGATCATCCTGGGCGTGGTCCTGGTGATAGGAATAGCGATCGGCTCGGCGCTGAGTCATTAGGCGAAGTCGCTTAGCACGCTCATCTACCGTGTGTTAGGTTATTTATGATGAGTACCGCGCAGAATTTCGTCGTCGATTGCGACTCGCATGTGATGGAGCCGCCCGACCTCTGGCAGAATTATATCGAGCCGCGCTTTCGCGACCGCGCGATCCGCATCGCGATCGATCCCGCCGACGGGATGGAAATGCTGATGATCGACAATCAGCCGATGCTCAAGGGCGTGCTCGCCGGCCTGGGCGGGGCGAACCTGCCGCGCGAGACGCTGTTCGTGCCGGGGCAGAAAAAATATCTCGACGGATGCCCTCCGGCGTCGTACCTGCCCGAGGAGCGGGTGCGGATGCTCGACGAATGGGGGGTGAGCGCGGGAGTGGTCTTTCCCACTGTCGGAATCTTGTGGGATACGCCCGATGACGCGCTGGCGCTCGCGTACACGCGCGCCTATAACAACTGGCTGAATGATTTCGCGACGCGCGCACGCAACCGCGTGATCCCGATCGCGCATATCGCGATCCAGGAGCCGGTCACCGCGCTTGCGGAGCTCAAGCGATGCCTCAAGCTGGGGTTCAAGGGAATTTTTCTCGCGCCCGAAACCATCGGCGGCCGGCGCTTCTCGCATCCTGACTTCGATCCGATCTGGAGCGAATGCGAAGCTGCCGGAGTTCCGGTGTGCCTGCACGTGATTGTGCGCTTCAACCGCGCGCCGGGAATCATGGGCCAGTTCTATCAACCCGGTGAATTTCGCGCGGTGTACGGCTTCGCACTCGGCGGATTTGCGCAGGTGGTGCCGGCCGCGATGACGATGATCGCCGACGGGCTGTTCGACCGTTTCCCGCGGCTCAAGGTGTTATGCGTCGAAGCGGGCTGCGGATGGGCCCCGTACATAATGGATCGGATGGACGAGAAGTATGAGCATTTGGGATGGACTTTTCCGACCAAGCTCAAGCCATCTGACTATTTCCGCCGCAACATTTGGGTGGTCGCGGAGCCGGAAGAGCGCACTATCGGCGCCACGATGGAATTGCTGGGCGAGGAGCGCGTGCTGTGGGGCTCTGACTATCCGCATATAGATTCGACACTCGCGGCTGCCCGCCTGATTCGCGAGAGTGTAGCGGAGCTGAGCCCCGAACGCAGGCGCATGCTTCTCGGGACCAACGCCCGCGCTGTATTCCCTGAGTGATCGAAACGAGAGTTCTGAGGTTCTGGACTGCTGAGGTTCTAGAAAGATGCCGAGTGAGAAGGCCAAGGACAACAAATCGCTGGTCGTCACCTGCGCCGCGTGCGGCAAACCAGTCTCCACCGAAAGCGCGGTCGCGCTGATGGGCGCAGAGGACGGCCGCCGCAAGCAATCTGTCGTATGCGTCACCTGCGCCAACAAAGGCTGGCGACCCCCAGGCTTCGGCGGCCTCTACTCCATCCGCCCGCACTAGCAGCGGGCGC
>JBAPSR010000137.1:0-4051 GCA_049281755.1 Binataceae bacterium (SeqCode) | reverse complement strand
CGGTATGGCGATGCCGCAACGTTGCGGACCTGCTCGCCGACCTGCGCCTCGGCGCGGGCCGGACTCCTCCCGGCAACTGGTTGCGCGCGTTTGGATGCGACGAGGCGCTGATGGCGGGCAAGCGCGGCCCCACGCGCGACGAGCTCGATCAGGCGGTCGCGAAGAATCCGCTGCGCCTGCGGCATCAGACCCTCCACGCTTCATGGCTCAATACCCGCGCGATAAATCAGCTCGGACTCGAGGCCAAAGATTTTCGCCCGCCGGCCGGCGCCACGATGTTCCGCGACGGAACCGGCAGGCTCACCGGTTTGGTGGTAGGGATGGAGCAGTGGCTGACTGCTCAACTGCCGCTGGTTACCAAGGCCGAGCTCGAGTCGCGCGCGCGGACCATGAGCCGCGAGCTGTGCGCTGCCGGAGTGACGGCGTTCACCGACGCGACCGTGCGCAACGGTCCCGAGGAGGTCGAGCTGTTCGCGAAGCTCGCGTCGTCGGGCGCGATCTGCCAGCGCGTCGCGATGATGATCGGCGCGCGCCATCTGGAAGCCGCCACCAAAAGCGCCGAGGTCGCGCACGCCGCCGGAATCCGGCTGGCCGGACTCAAGTTCATGCCTGGGGCCGCCTACGACGGTTCGACCGCGGCGCGCCGCGTGCGGATCGCGCTCGGCAGCGGACTCGATTGCGCCTTCCACGCGACCGAAGTTGAGGAGCTTGATGAAGCGCTCGAGTCGATCGAGCTCGCGCAGCGCCAGATCGGCTCGGCCGCTACGCCTGCTGTATGCCGAATCGAGCACGGCGGCGTGATTTCACCTGAACACATCGCGCGAATCGCGGCCGCGCGCGCCTGGGTCGTCACCAATCCAGGGTTTATCTATTTTCGCGGACTCAAGTACTCAGCCGAACCGGGACTTGCCCCGCATCTGTATCGCGCTGCCTCGCTGCGCGCGGCGGGAATCGAGCTCGCCGGAGCCTCCGACGCTCCGGTGACCCCTGCGCGTCCTCTCGCCGGCGTCGCCGCGGCAATCTCCCGAGCGACGATCGACGGCAATATCCTCGGCGCGGAAGAACGGCTGCCGCCCTCCGACGCGATCGCGCTCTTCACTCGCGATGCCGCCCGTCTGCAGCGGCTCGAAGCCGGGGAGATTGCTCCCGGGATGCTCGCCGATATGGTGGTGCTGCAGCGCGATCCGATGACGCTGGGCGCCGCCGAGTTGCTCGCGCTCAACGTCGATCTGACCCTTATTGCGGGCCGCGTCGTGTATGAGCGCGGCCGTCCCGCGGTCGCCCACAGCGACAGCGCGGATCTTCATTCAGCCTGATGATGGCGCTTTCGGAAAAAGACAGCAGCGCGGTCCTGTATGAGAAGCGCGGCACGGTCGCGTGGGTGACGCTCAACCGTCCGGCGCAGCTGAACGCGTACAACGTTGCGATGCGCGATGCCCTGTTCCAGATTCTGAGCGCGATTCACGACGACCCCGAGGTCCGCGCGATGGTGCTGTGCGGAGCGGGCAACGCGTTCTCGACCGGCGGCGATCTGCATGAATTCGGCACCGCGCCGTCGCCCGTCGCCGCGCGATGGATCCGTTTCCGGCGCGACGTGTGGGGGCGTCTCAAATCGCTGCCGGTCCCGACCCTCGCGGCCATACACGGCTTCACCGTCGGCGGCGGACTCGAAATGGCGCTGCTGTGCGACCTTGCGATCGCGGCCGGCGACACCCGCATCTGCCTGCCTGAAACCGGCGTCGGGATGATCCCCGGCGTGGCCGGCACGCAGACTGCGTCACGGCGCCTCAAGCTGGGACGCGCGCTCGATCTGAACCTCACGGGGCGCTGGATTGACGCGCAAGACGCATTGCTTATAGGTTTGGTCGCCGAAGTCGTTGCGCCGTCGCGGCTTGAGCGGCGCGCACTGGAAATCGCACGCGGACTTGCTCGCATGCCCAGAGAACATTCTGCCATCGCCAAACTCGCGGTGTGGGACGGGCTCGATCTGCCGCTCGGCGAGGGGCTCGATCTCGAGCGCAGGCTCGCCCGGCGAATCGCGCTACTGACGCAGCGCAACGATATCAAGCGGGCACAATCCAGGAGGCAACGCGGTTAAGTGAACACCGTTAATTTCGTGACGATTCCGTCATCGATCGTTCCCGATCAGGAGATTGTTGATTTTGGGGATCGGCGGCTGAATTACGCGCAGTTTGCCGATACCGTTGCGCGCTTGTCCACGGTCTTCAAGCAGCAGGGGCTCACGCCGCGCGACGTCGTTGCCGCGCTCGACACCAATTCCGATCTCTATATCGCCGCCTACTACGCCGCCGCCAAGGCCGGGCTTACCTTCCTGCCGCTCAACTACCGCGCCAAGGAAGCCGAGCTCGAATATATGATCAACACCGCGAGCACGAAAGTTCTGCTCGCCGGTGATCGCTATCTCGACCTGATCAAGCATCTGCGCCCGCGCCTCAAGCTCGCGAACGTCCTTGCGATCGGCGACGGCGAGCCGGGAATCCCGCGCCTTTCCGATCTGATCGCCAAGGCCGAGCCGGACGAAGCCGAGGCCGAAGTCGAGGACGAAGACACCTCGATCCTGATGTACACCAGCGGCACCACGTCGCTGCCCAAGGGCGTGATGCTCTCGTTTCGCGATTTCACCGCCTACGTGACGGCGAACGTCGAGATGGCCGACGGCACCGACCGCGGCGTCGCGCTGGTGTGCGTGCCGTTTTACCATATCGCCGGAACCACGGCGTACATGACCAATATCTGGACCGGCAGAAGGCTGGTCGTGATGCCGCAGTTCGACGCCAGGGCGTGGCTGGCGCTGGTCGCGAGCGAGCACGTCACGCATGCGTTCGTCGTGCCGACGATGATGAAGCAAGTTCTCGACGAGCCGTCATTCAAATCGACCGACCTCTCGAGTCTGACCAATCTCGCTTACGGCGGCGCGCCGATGCCGATCCAGGTGATCCGCCGCGCGATCGAGGCGTTTCCGGCCACGGTCGGTTTCGTCAACGCGTACGGACAGACCGAAACCACTTCGTCGCTCATCGTGCTCGGCCCCGACGACCATCGGATCAGCGGCACGCCCGAGGAAAAAGAACAGAAGCTCCGCCGCCTCAACTCGATCGGCAAGCCGCTCCCCGACGTCGAGATCCGCGTGCGCGACGAAGACGGCGCGCTGCTCGCGCACGGACAGGTCGGCGAGATCGTCATCCGCACCCCGCGCAACATGAAGGGCTACGCCGGCCGCGCCGACGACGCGGCGCTGCCTGAGGGATGGCGCGCGACCGGCGACCTCGGATGGATCGACGAGGACGGCTACGTCTTCTTCGCCGGCCGCAAGGACGACATGATTATCCGCGGGGGCGAGAATATCGCGCCCGCCGAAATCGAAACCGTGCTGATGAGTCATCCGGCGGTCGACGAATGCGCGGTGATTGGAATCCCTTCAGTCGAATGGGGCCAGACCGTCAAGGCGTTCGTGGTCTGCCGTGCGGGCGAAAAGATCTCGCGCGACGATCTGAGCGAGTTTTGCCGCTCGCGCCTGGCGAGCTTCAAACGCCCCGAGCAGATCGAATTTATCGACGCGCTGCCCAAAAATCCTCTCGGCAAGATCCTGCGCAAGGATCTGCGAGCGCCGTCGGGAGCCTGACCAACGCCGTCCCGCACGAAAACCCAGCGGCGCGCTGATCCGCGCGAGCCGATAGATATCTCGCGCACCGGCGGATGCGTCACCGCGCGGATCGTTGACGCTAGCCGCCCGCTCGGCTCGGCGGGAGCCAACCGGATGCTCGAGCTGTTCGAGCAGGTCGAGGATGACGAATCGATCCTGATGCTCGCGATCACCGGAACCGGCGCGTCGTTCTGCGAGGGCTTTGGCGACGACGTCGATCCGCGCATCGTCGAGTCGTTCGCCGCGATCTCGAAACCGACCGTCGCGATTATCAACGGCAACGCGATCGACGAAGGGCTCGAGCTCGCGCTCGCGGCCGATATCCGCGTGGCAGTCCGCCGCGCGCGGATCGCGCTGACCCAGCTCGCGCGCGGCGAGCTTCCGCAC
>JBAPSR010000136.1:0-1588 GCA_049281755.1 Binataceae bacterium (SeqCode) | reverse complement strand
CGCGCCACGACCACATCGAATTTTTCCTCGACGACGCAACCCGCCTGGTGTTCAACGATCCGCGCCGCTTCGGAATCGTACGCTTGATGGCGCGCGACGCGATGGCCTCGAGCGCCGAGCTGCGCGCGATCGGTCCCGAGCCATTCGCGAAGGCCTTCAACCCGAAGTACCTGGCAGACAAGGCGCGCGGGCGGCGCGCCGCGATCAAGAACCTGATCATGGATCAGCGAATCGTCGCCGGCATCGGAAATATCTACGCCTCCGAAATTCTCTTCCATGCACGCGTGCGCCCGACGCGCCGCGCCGGCCGCGTGAACGCCTCCGAGATGAAAAAAATCGCCGCCTTCACCCGCGAGATCCTGCGCGCCGCGATCGGCAGCCGCGGCACCACCTTTCGCAGCTACCGCGACTCGAAAGGACGCCCCGGCCGTTTCGCCGCGCGATTGCAGGTGTACGGACGCGAGGGCAAACGCTGCTATGTCTGCTCGACCGCGATCCGCAACGTCGTGGTCGGACAACGCGCGAGTTTCTATTGCCCCAAGTGCCAGAAGTAGCGCGCGCGCCGCGGAGACTTATCCATGCCAAAACCAATTTCAATTCTCGCGATCCTCATAGTCTTCGCGTTCCTGGCGTTGTGCCCCGCCGCGCGCGCCGCTGATACTCCGGGGGCGCAGGACTGGAAAGCGCTCGACGCCGAGGCGCTCGGCTACTACCGCACCTACCTTCGTTTCGACACGACCAATCCGCCCGACAATACCGTCGCTGCTATCACCTATCTGAAATCGATTCTCGACCAGGCAGGAATCGACAACCAGACTTTCGTCAGCACCGGCGGCGCGATGTCGCTCGTCGCGCGCCTGCCCGGTCCCGCGGGAGTGAAGCCGCTCCTCCTGATGTCGCACGCCGACGTGGTCCCCGCGGTCGCCGCCGACTGGTCGCATCCTCCGTTTTCCGCCGACCTCGACGACGGCTACGTATGGGCGCGCGGCGCGATCGACAACAAGGCCCACGGCATCATGGCGCTCGCAACTCTGTTGGCGCTCAAACGCGATCACGTCGCACTGCGCCGCGGCGTCGAGTTGATGATCAATCCCGACGAAGAGGCCGGCGGCGAGGACGGCGCCGAGTGGATGGTGAAAAATCATTGGGACGCGATCGATCCCGCGTTCGCGGTCAACGAAGGGGGCGCGGCCGGTATCGATCCATTCGGCGGCAGCACGCCGATCTTTAACGTCGCGGTCGCCGAGAAACGCGTGATGTGGCTGCGGCTCACCGCGCACGGACAGTCGGGGCACGGCTCGGTGCCGACTGCCGACAATCCCACTTTGATTCTAATCCAGGCGCTCGGGCGGCTGCTTCGGCATCAGCCGGCGATCCGCGTAATTCCGCTGATGGACAATGCGTTCGACGTGATCGCGGCGCACGAAAAATTTCCCGCCTCGTTCG
Organism: Binataceae bacterium (SeqCode); assembly: GCA_049281755.1. Lineage (GTDB taxonomy): Bacteria > Desulfobacterota > Binatia > Binatales > Binataceae > JBARDN01. The sequence goes on along the minus strand of JBAPSR010000136.1, from coordinate 142 downwards.
AGTTGGACCATCTCGGCTGGCCGTTCGTGCTCGGCTACGCGCTGCGCGGCCCGCTTCGATTGGATTACATCAGGGCGCTTTTACGCGACACCATTTCGCCGACGATGCTCCGGGGCAGTCTCAAGATAAACGTGATTCCCTC
>JBAPSR010000135.1:0-12818 GCA_049281755.1 Binataceae bacterium (SeqCode) | reverse complement strand
TACGAACTCTATTTCCCGTGGGAGCGAATGCGCGATGAGGCGCTGGCGCCGCTGGGGAACGGCGAGACGGCGAGATACCAACGACATGACTGGACGACCGACGCAGCGGGAGAATGGATGATAGTCGAGCCGAATCCGATCGTGATCGTCGAGGGCGTGTATTCGAGCCGTCCCGAGCTTCGCGAGCTGCTCGACGGAATCATTTTCATCGACGCGCCGCGCGAGGTGCGCCGCCGCCGGATGCTAGCGCGCGGGCCTCACGACAGTGCTTGGATGACACCATGGATGGCGGCCGAGGACTGGTACCTGGAACACATCCGTCCGCAGGAGTCGGCCGATCTCGTTCTGACGAGCGTGTAGCCGCCCCTGGTGAAAAGCTACCATTTTCCTACATGCGCACCGCCATCGACGTGCAACACCTCTCCGGTTACCTGACGGGCTTCGGTGAGATAGAGCACGGCTTCGGCGATATCTCTGACATCCGCGATGCTTCCGAGCGGCGACAAAGACTTTAAGAAATCTTTTGGATCATTCTTATGCATCGGAGTGTCGACGATTCCCGGCGCAACCGCGTTCACACGGATGCCGTCCTTGGCATATTCCATTGCGAGACTTCGCGTGATGGCCTGGATCCCGCCCTTTGTGATCATCGGGACCGAAGCAGTCACTCCGGCTATGGGATGCTCGACCAGTGTGGTCGTTATACTAACGATGCTTCCACCGGATTTTTGCGCCACCATTTGTTTAATTGCGAGTTGGCTGATGTAGATGAAGCCTTCCAGGTTGGTGGAGGCGAGGGATTTGAAGTCCTCGGCGGTATAGTCTGTAAAAGGCTTGGCGAAGAATATCCCCGCGTTGTTGACAAGTGCATCGATTGACCTGAATTTGCTCATCGCAAGATCGATAATTTTTGCAGCGGAAGCTCTCACACCGATGTTTCCGTCAATCAGCGCCAGCTTATCCGATGGTACGAATTCGCTGGATTTTGTGATGTTCCGCGAGGTCGCGACGACGCAGTAGCCCCGCTCCAGAAAAATCTTCACAATGCCCGCGCCGATGCCCTGCGAAGCGCCGGTTACGATGACGGTCTTGGATTCGTTCGGCATTTAAAGACCTCTTTTTGTCTTTGTGTGAGACCCAGCGCCAAACAACGGCTTCACTTTTTCAGCGCGGCGATCACCTGATCTACGATCGCGTCGGCTTTGGCGCGCATCTCGTTGTCGGTCGCGTCCTGGATCGGATGCGGAACGAACACGCGCCTGACTTCCGGCAACCCCAGCGCCGCAGCCTGCTTCTCCGCCGCGTCGATAAACACGTCCGACGCGACCATCACCGACGGCTTGCGATTAGTCTCGAACCAAACTGAATCGTGCACACTGCACGTTGTACATGACCCTCAATCGGCTAGCGCTTCGATAACGAAGTCGCTCTCCTCGGCAATCCGGCGGCGCAACTCGTCGGGCGCCGGCTTGGTGAAGGTAGGTTTGCGAAAGCGCTTGATCTCGACCCCCGGCAGCCGGTCCTCGAGCTGCTCGGCGAGGCGCTGAATCAGCACGTCGCCGCGCGGTTTCGCGATATCGAGCAGCGCGACGCGGCCGGTGATCTGGCTGCCGCGCGGCGCGAGCGTGCGCCTTATCGGCACGCGCTCATCAGTCGGATCGACGATTACTTGTCGCATCGTATTTTCTCCTTGACCATGCTCACAATCCCGGTGCTCACGGGACTTCTTCGATTTTGCGGCTCACACTTGACGATCCCATCGGCCCGGAGACCCATCCGGCGAATACCGCCGAGAATTTTCCGGCCTCGCCGCCCGCGACAATCATATTAATATACTCCGGGCGGCGGAACTTCGGAATTTTCGCCGCGAGCTGTTCGGGCGTCGGATTCACCAGTCCCAGCGCGGTCGGCGAAACGCCCTCGGCGCTGTCGGCGTCGGGAAGCAGCTCGCGAATTGGCCGCGAAGTCACTTCCTGGATTCGCGCGCGCACCTGATCCTTGCTCCATTTTTCGCGCGCGATCGTGTCGGCGTGCTCGGGACATACCACCAGCAGAACTTCGCCCGCGCCGTGCTGCTTCGGATGCCAGCACGCTTCGAGCCCCATCCCGAGCGACCCGACCAGAGCCCGCGCGGTGCGCGAAACCTGGTCTGCAATCTGGCGCGAGCCGGCTTCGAGCCCGAACACCGTCACCACGCTGTCTTCGCGCGCAAAACCGCGTTCGACGTGCAGGGGTTCCCACGGGCTGCGTTCTTCCCACTCCGCGAAGCAGGTGGTGAACTTGCCGATCGCGCCCAACGTCGAGCGCTCGATCTCGCCCGGCCGCGCGCCGCCGAGATTGCGCAGCACCAGCTTAAGGGCGCGGCCGATGGTCGCGTTGGCGCGGGTTCCGTAGCCCAGCGCCATTATCGCCATGTTCATGCCGATGCGTTTGCGGATCGGACCGCTGACCACGATCACCGGAGTCGCGCCCCAGGTCGTCGCCATCACGCCGTGAATATTGAACTGGTCGGTGCACACCGCTTCCAGAGCCGCGGTCACGACCGGCAGATACTCGGGACGGCATCCCGCCATCACGGCGTTGACGGCGATCTTCTCTATGGTCACCGGCGCGAGATTTGGCGGTGCGATCGCGACCACCTCGCGCGGGTCGCGCCGCGTCCCGGTCAGCATCCAGGCGACGCGTTCGGGAGTGGGAGGCACGACAGGCAGTCCGTCGGTCAGTCCGCGCTCGAACATGAATTCGAACACATCTTCGCCTTCGCCGAGTTCGATCTGCCGCGCCTGCATCCGTTCGCCACGCGCCTCGGCGGCGAGACGCTCCGCGATTCCGGGTTCGACCGATTTCGAGCCGCATCCGGGACGCAGTTTTGGGATCGCTTCCCAATCCATTTCCGGCGCGGGCTCGCCGGTGAGCTCCGCGAGCTTGGCCGCGAGCGTCTTCCAATCGTCGCGCGCGAGTCCCACGGACTCAGAGACTAATGCGCCGCTGCTGTCGGCCAGGATGATCGTCGGCACGGTATCGAGGTCGTAGGCGAACGAAACCGCGAGTGCCGAGTCGTCGAGCATCGGGCAGGAGAGCGCAAAACGCTCGGCCAGCGCGCGATTTCCCGCCGCGTCCTGTCCGATCGCAAAAATATCGGCCTTCGCGCCGAATGCGCGATGCATCGCCTCGACAATCGGCATCGTCGCGATGCAGGTCGGGCAATCCTCTTTGACGAAGCACAGCACCGCGGGGCGTCCGGCGGGAAAAGCGCGCTCGCCGCCGTCGATCGCGGCGAGTTTGAACGCCGGAGGTTTTTCGCCGATCGCGATCATCGAAATTCTCCAACGACACAATGCTCCCGCAGTGCCCCGCGCGTCGAGCGCGCGCGGAGCGATTCAATTGGCCGCGGACACGGGCGCCGCGGGGGTGTCTGATCGTTCGAAGCGATGGCGTGAGGGTGAATAGAACGAGACCGAGGAGGTTACTTTGCCTTTTTCGTCGATTCCCCCTGCGATCATGACGTCGCCGTCGGGTAGCAGCGTGGCGGAGTTCAAGAGCCGTCCGACGTGCAGGGGCCCCACGCTCGCGTATTCTCCCGGCGTGCCGGGCGTGAATTCCTCGGCGTCCATCATTCCGAGGATCACGTTGCCCTGGATGCGCCATCCGCCGACCACCAGCACGTTGCCGTTTCCGAGCAGCGTCGCGGTCGCCAGGTAGTGCGGCACGCGCATCGGCGCGGCGGGAAGGAAGGTCGAAGTTTCAGGATCGAAAAATTCCGAAGTGTCGAGCGGGGTGAATGAGGCGATGTTTCGCGCCCCCGGACCGTAAAGGATTTTGCCGCTCTTGCCGCCGATGATCAGCGCCTTGCCAGTGTCGAGCAGCACCGCGGCGGCGCCGACGCGGTCGCTGCGCATGTGATCCGGAATTGCGGTGAATCGTCCGGTGGCGGGATCAAACATCTCGGCGTTCTGGTACGCGATATAGCCGCCCGGCCGCCCGCCGCGTCCTCCGCCCGCGATCAGCACCTTGCCGCTTCGAAGCAACACTGCGACGTGCGCCTCGCGCGGGACGGTCATATGTCCGGCGGAGGACCATCGACCGGCAGCCGGATCGTAAATCTCCGCGCTATCGATCGTTACAGTCCCGTTGCTGCTGCCGCCGGCGACGAGCACCCGGCCGTCGCGCAGGAGCGTGGCGGTGTGGCCCTCGCGCGCCACCGACATCGGGGCGGTGTTTACGAATGCGCCGGTTGCCGGATCGTAAATCTCGGCGCTGGCAAGCGCGGTCCGAAAGCCGATATTGCGCTGGCCGCCGACGATCAGCACCCGGCCGTCCTGCAGCACGGTCGCGGTCTGGCCCATCCGCGGAACACTCATAGATCCGGTCGCGGAGAATTGCTGCGTTGAAGGATCGAAAACCTCAGCGGACGAAAGCACTCCGCCGATATTCGCATCGACGGTGCCGCCGCAAATCAGCACTCGCCCGTCACTCAGCTCGGCCGCCGCGTGATTTGCTCGCGGCGAAGTCATCGCGAGCTCCTGGACCTGATCGCCGAGCGAATTGGTGAACACCACCGGCTTCTCCGAGATCGGCTCGGTGCATCCTGCCAGCGCCGCGAGCGCGGCGAGCGCGAATATCGCGGCCGCGCCGCGCGCGAGATTAATCTTGGAGACGCGCATAAGATTCCGAATCCTTTCTTTACGACGATTGGGTTAGCGCGATTTGAAGCCGCGCGCGAACGTATTCATAGCAGCCCGCAGGAACATCGCGCCGGGCCAGATTTTATGCTGCCTGACTTCGCCGGAAACCGGGCGATTCGCGCAGAGATCGATTACCGCTGCCGCGACTCTCGACGGCTCGGCACGAGTCGCCAGGCTCTCGGCGGCGCGCCAGCGCACCCGCAGTTCGCGGTCGATGATGAACGACGCGGGAAAAGCGATATCGCCTTCGCGATGATTGACGAGGCCCCACGCCGTGATCGCCGTGCGCGCAGTGTCGCACAAAACAAGGAAGGGGAGATTGAGGTCGCGTTTCATTCCATAAGCCTGATCGATCCGATCCACGGAAATAGCGACGAGGTCGGCGCCCGCCTCACGGATTTTTCCATACTCGCGAGCATAATCCGCCAACTGGCGGAGACAGAAGGGTCACCAGTGCCCCCGGTAAAAAACGACCACGCAGAACCCGCCCGACGCGAGCTCGCCGAGCCGGCGCGATTTTCCGCCGGTGTCGGGAAGCGCGATATCGGGAACCGTCTCGCCCAGCGCCGGCGGATGCTGCTGCTGCTCGTCCATCGCGCGATCATATCGGCCACGCACCATCGTGTCATTATCAGATTGAAGTCGTCGAAGACGCTTTGGTAGCGTGCGGCGATGGTCGATCGCCTGTTCGCGGATGCCGATCTCGCCGCGCTGTACGACGTGTTTAACCCGTGGCAGCGGCGAAACGACCTCGAATTCTACCTGCCGATGGTGATGTCCGCGCGCGCCGTGCTGGATGTCGGCTGCGGAACCGGTGCGCTGCTGCATCGCGCTCGCGAGTCCGGTCATACCGGACGCTTGTGCGGGCTTGATCCCGCAGTCGGGATGCTCGAGCAGGCGCGCATGCGATCGGATATCGAGTGGATCCTCGGCGACCTGGCATCGGTGCGGTGGAAGCGAGAGTTCGATCTGGTCGTCATGAGCGGCCATGCTTTTCAGGTGTTGGTCGAAGACGAGGCGCTGCGAGTCTCGCTCGGCGCGATACGATCGGCGCTCAAAGGCGGCGGCCGCTTCGCATTCGAAACTCGCAATCCGCTGGTTCGCGAATGGGAGCGATGGACGGTGGCTCAGCCGGTCGAAGTTACCGACGCCGCGGGCGCGGTAGTGCGGATGACTCGCGCGGTCGAGACGCCGACCGAGGGAGGTCTAGTTTCTTTCACTCACACATTCACCAGTCCCAACTGGGACCGGCCGCGGGTCAGTCGGAGCACATTGAGATTTCCCGATGCGGATACGCTGTCCGCCTTCCTGTCCGATGCCGGCCTTGCGATCGAGGAGCAGTTCGGAGATTGGGACCGACGGCCGCTGGCGGATACGAGCCCCGAGATCATCACCATCGCCAGACGAAAATGAAAGCGCCGGAGCGCGATACGCCCCGCCGCTTGATTGAGGCTAGTGCGGGCTTGCTGCTATTTGCCGATAACGAACACGCAGCTCGTTGTGCCGCTGCCGCCGATATTGAGCATCGCAAATTTCTTCGCGTCTTCGACCTGGTACTCGCCCGCGCTGTCGGTGATCTGGCGATGACAATCCAGCATCTGGCGCACGCCGGTCGCGCCCACCGGATGCCCGGCGCCGATAAGTCCGCCGCTCGGATTGATCGGGCATTTGCCGCCAAGCTCGATCACGCCGTCCTCGACCGCCTTCCACGACTCGCCGGGCTTGGTCAGTCCGAAGTGATCGATCGCCATGTACTCCGACGTGGTGAAGCAGTCGTGGGTCTCGATTCCCGAGAGCTGCTCGACGCCGGCGATCCCCGCGCGCTTGAACGCGTCGATTATCGCGGCGCGCGTGTGCGGCAGCACGTAGGCGTTGTCCCTGCTCTCGGCGACCTTGGCGTCGAACTCGAGCGGCGCGGTGTGATGACCCCATCCGAGGATGCGCGGAATATCGGAGAGCTGCTTGCCGTTGCGCTTGGCCCATGCGGCGGCGAATTTTTCCGAGGCCAGGAACACGGCGACTGAGCCGTCGGTCACCTGCGAGCAATCGCTGATCTTGATGCGTCCGCCGATAACCGTGTTGAATTTCGATTGCTGCTGCGCGTGACTCTCGCTCATGAACCAGTTGCGGGTCTGCGCGTTGGGGTTGCGCTTGGCGTTCGAGTAATTCACGGCGGAGATATGCGCCAGATGCTCGTCCTTCAGGCCATAGCGTTTGTCGTATTCGTCGCCCAGGCGGCCGAAGAGTTTAGGAAACGGAAATTCAATTCCCTTGGCCTCACGCTCGTACCATGCGGCGGTGCCCAGGTAGTCGCCGCCGGTGGTCGAATCGACGGTCTTCATCTGCTCGACGCCGGTCACGCAGGCGAGGTCGTAGCGACCCGCCTCGATTTCTGCCGACGCGGCGATAATCGCGATCGAGCCCGAGGCGCACGCGGCCTCATGGCGCGAGGTCGGTAGTCCGCTGAACGCGGGATCGATCTCGACGAAGAATGCGCCTACATGGCCCTGCTTGGCGTAGAGCTCGGCGGCGAAATTGCCGACGTGCGCGGTCTCGACTTCTTTCGGATCAATTTTGGTCGCGGCGAGTCCGCCGAGCACCGCCTCGCGCATCATCGCGACGAAGTGCTTGCCTTCCTTGGACCAATTGCGGGCGAAGTCGGTCTGCGCTCCACCCAGGATATAAACCGGTGCGGGATTGGACATATTTTTCCTCGTTCTTATCCGACAAACGCGCGGCCATATTCGAGCAGGCCGCCTGAGAACATCTTAGCACCGTCGCGCGCCGCATGCTCCAGCACCGGCGGGACCGCGAGCTTGAGTCCGTTGAGCAATGCGATCGTCTCGCGCGCGCCGATCAGATCGACGATCGCGGTGGGGGGCGCCCAGTTGAAGCCGTTGCTCATGATCGAATCGACATCCGAAGCGGATGCTGCCACCTCGCCGACCCGGCCGAGCCCATAGCTGACGTAGCCAAGGACTACGCGCCGGCATAGGTCGGCGTCGGCGCCGCGCGCCTCTCGCAGGATTGCCATCGCCTCGCGGTAGCGGCCGACATGATTGAGCGATTTCATTTTCTCGACGAATTCAATCCGCGCGGGCGGCGCGAGAGGCTCGTGCGAGCCGGTTTTCGGATCGAGCACCAGCGTCTCTTTGCCCATCTTCCGGTAGAAGCCTCCTCGCTCCGGGGTCTTGTCGCCGAGCCTGCCCTCGCCGATTCCTTTATCCATGAACGTGGGCAGCGCAAAGCATCGGTGCGCTTCGTCCTCGCAGTTTTGATGCACGTTATCGACGATCGCTTTGTGCACGTCCCATCCGACCAGATCGACCGTGGCCAGCGGCGCCATCGCGCGCCCGGTTTGCGGACCGACCAGGTAGTCCATGTACGCGACGCCGTGCTCGGCGGCGAGCTGCGCAACCTCGTTGAGCACCTTGAACCCGACGCGATTGCCGACGAACGCCGGGCGATCCTTGGTGACGATCACCTTGCGCCCGAGCCGATGGGTCAGCATCGCGATGACGGCCTTAAGCATCGCGGCGTCGGTCTCGGTACCGGGGATAACCTCGGTGCCGACGATCACGTGCGGTGGGTTGAACAGATGGACACCCAGGAAATGTTTGCGAAACGAGTCGCTGCGGCCCTTGGACATTTCGGCGATCGAGAGACCCGACGATCCGGTGGCGATAATCGCGCCGGGGGTGCGGAAGCGATCGACCAGCTCGAAGAAGTGGCGCTTAAGGGGAAGGTCCTCGGCCAGCGATTCGAACACGAAGCCCGCTTCGCGAATCGTGCGCTCGAGGTCGGCGTCGTAGCTGCCGAGCTTGATCCGATCGGCGACGGCTTCGGCGCGCGCGGCGTTCTGCGCGGCCTTCATCCCGGCTTCGGCCTTGTCGCGCTCGCGCGCGAGCATCGTGACTTCGAAACCCGCGCCGGCAAAGACGCCGGCGGCGCCGGCGCCCATGGTGCCATTGGCGCCCAGAATCGCAACCTTCATATTCTCGCTCAATCAGATTCCCCGTTCCCCGGAATTTTCTGTCTCGCGGCGAACGCCGCGGCGATGCGTGCGCGCATTGCTCCTCAAGCCGCCGCCGATATTATCCGAAGGGCAATTTCCACGCCACTAAGGATTTTTTCGGAGGATGCGCGAAAGGGTAAGGAGGCCGCACCCCCTCCTTTAGTCCTGCCCCGTGTCAGAACGGGGGAGGAATCAGAGATATCAGAACTTCAACTGTTGCTTTAAGAATTCTTTTACGCCTTCGCGGCCGGTCAGGTTGATCCAGAAATCCAGTCCTTCGGGATCGAGAGTGAGTTCCAGGAACGAGCAGCACTTGCCCTCGAGCAGCATCCATTCGCCGGCTTCCGCTATTCCGATTTTCCCGCTTGCGACCTTTAGCGCATATCCGCGATCGAGCTCGCGCCGCTCGAGGATAGCGCCCGCGAGCTTTTTCGCCAGCGCCTGATGACGGCGCTTTTGCTCGGGCGTGAAAACGCCCAAGTTGCACGCGATCGGCGCGTCATGGTCGGCGCCATGATGATGGTCATGCTCATGTGCCACGTCACACCTCCGCTGCATTTTCCAGCGCTGGTTACGGCTCGCGCCATGCGCGGCCAGGTTCGCTGATCAGATTTTCGGCGGCGCGCGGTCCCCAACTGCCTGCGGGATAATCCTCGATCGGCACGCGGTCACCGTCGCCCCATGCGTCTAGGATTCCCTGCATCAGCTCCCACGACTTCTGCACGTACTCGCCGCTCGGGAACAGCGTATGGTCGCCATCCATCACGTCGAGCAGCAGCCGCTCGTAAGCGTCGGGTGAACTCTCGGCGCCAAACTCGCTCTCGTAGCTGAGGTTCATCCGCACCGGCTTGATCGCGACGTCGAGGCCGGGTTTTTTGGAGACCACGTCGAAGGAAAAACCCTCGTCGGGCTGAAGCCGGATCGTCAGGCGGTTGGGCGTCAGCAGGCCCTCATGATTGAACAGGATTTGCGGCACGCTTTTGAAGCGCACGATAATCGAGCTCGCGCGCCGCGGAAGGCGCTTGCCGGTGCGCAGATAAAACGGAACGCCCGACCAGCGCCAGTTATCGATCAGCAACTTCATCGCGACGAAGGTCTCGGTGCGCGAGTCGCGGGCGACGCCTTTTTCCTCGAGATATCCGGGCACCGCTTTGCCATCAATCGTGCCCGCGGTGTAGCGCCCCCGCACCGTCATCACGCGCGCCTCGGCCGAGCGGATCGGGCGAATCGCTCGCAGCACGTTGAGCTTGGCCTCGCGAATCGCCGCCGCCCCGAGCGTCACCGGCGCTTCCATCGTGAGCATCGTGAGCACTTGCAGAATGTGGTTCTGCACCATGTCGCGCAGCGCGCCCGAATGATCGTAGTAGCCGGCGCGGGTGCCGACACCTTCGGTCTCGGCGACGGTTATCTGCACATGATCGACATTGCGGCTGCCCCACAGGCGCTCGAAGATCGAATTGGCAAAGCGCAGCACCAGTAGGTTCTGCACCGTCTCTTTGCCGAGATAGTGATCGATCCGGAAGACCTGCGACTCGGCCAGATGGGCGAGCAGGGCACGGTTAATTTCGAGCGCGCTGGGAAGGTCGTGGCCGATAGGTTTCTCGACCACCACGCGGCTGAAGTGCGGCGCGTCTGGCTTGGCGATCAGGCCCGCGTCGGCAAGGCGCGCGACCGAGTCGCCCACCGCTTCGGGCGGTATCGACAGGTAAAACACGCGGTTGGGCGGCAGTCCGCGCGCCTTCTCGATCTGCTCCAGGCGCTCGCGAAGCTGCTTCAATCCGTCGGGCGCGGCGAGCGCGCCCAGGTAGTCGAGCGAGTCGGAAAATTTCGTCCAGCACTCATCCTCGACCTTGAGGCGCGAGTATTTCTGCACCGCCTCGCGCGACGACTTGCGGAACTCTGCCTGCGACATCGGGGTGCGAGCGAAGCCCAGCACCGCGCTGTTGGGCGGCATGATACCGCCGCCGCAATGCACCAGGTTGTAGAGCGCGGGCAAGAGCTTGCGCCGCGCAAGATCGCCCGAGGCGCCGAAAATCACAATGGTCGAAGGCGGCGTCGGGCGCGTGCGTTGGACGGTCAGGACTTCATCCATGAAAAAGACTCTACCGCAGCTACCCGCGCGAGGCGCTAGCTGGATTGGCAGTATCCTGCTTGATACTCAATAGATAACTGCCGCGAATGAACCCGCTATTTCATTACACTCGGACCGCGGCCGCGCCGCCGGTAATTTCGGGAGTGCCGCGATGAACGGAGATTCCGCCGCCGCTCCTGCTGCAATGTCTTCGCGTCTGTCCGAGTGGCTGCCGGTCGTGCTGTGGGGCGCAGTGATGTTCACGCTTTCGACCTCGGCATTTTCGGCGGCAAACACCGGCCGTATTATCGATCCGATTCTGGTCTGGATTATGCCCGGGATCTCACCGACGTCGCTCGACGTCGCCCACGCACTGATTCGCAAATGTGCGCATTTCACCGAATATGGAGTGCTGTATTGGCTGTTGGCGCATGGTCCTTTGATCGGCCGCCCCTACATGGCGCTCGTGATATGCGTCGCGTGGGCGTTTCTGGATGAAGGGCATCAGATGTTCGTACCGGGGCGCACGGCCTCGCTCTACGACGTCGCGCTGGATTCGACCGGCGCGGTCTTCAGCGGCTTTCTGACCGCGGCGGTGAACGAAATTCGCTGATTATGGGTGAATTTCAAGAGACCGGCGAGGTGCCACTGGCACACCGCCGGTCCTACAGATAATTCTAGCCTGGCTCGGGCGCTGACGAGATTCGATCCATCCGGCCATAGAAAGCGAGCACGGATTTGAGCTCCGGCGGAATCCGGTTGGTTCCGCTGAAGGTGAAATGGCAGAGCTGCCCATAGAGCGAGAAATCCGCCAGCCCGATTCTTCCCAAGATGAATGGGCGCTCAGAAAGCGCCTCCTCGAACGGTGCGAGCGCGATAGCGGCGCGCGCCATCTCGGCGTCATGATTAGCGATCATCTGATCGAGGAAACCAGTGCCGTAGTGACACTCGCGGATAAGCCGCCACAGCGCACCACGATCCTTGCCTTCGCTCGCGTAGTACGCCTCCTTGTAGGGAATCGCCGCGCGGAACAGAACCTCGACAAGCACGTTGTCTATATGATCGGCGAGCATGCGATGCATCCCGCGCCATCCTGACGGCAGCAGCGTTGGTTCCGGCTGAAGCTCTTCGAGCCGCGCGGCGATTCGCGCGGAATCGACGATCGTCTCGCCACCCTCGAGCGTGAGCGCCGGCACCATCAACTGGCCTGACGCGGCGAGCAGTTCTTTGCGCTCGAGATAATCGACCTCGATGATCTCGTGGTCGATCCCTTTGAAGTCGAGAATCTTGCGCACCTTGGCGCAGTAGGGACTGCCCGCAAACTGGTAGAGCCTTGCCGTCATAGTCATTCTCTCCGCGGTGAAGCCGAGTCAATCGGGCTAGACTAACACGCGGGCATCAGGCTGCGCAGATGCGGAGGATCGCGTCGAGGTCAATTTCGTCGAAAGACAGATGCACAAAGTCCGCCGCAGCGAGCGCGGCGGGAGCGCGAGTATGCGCCAGCGCAAGCACGTACATTCCGGCGCGATGAGCCGCTTCGATTCCCGGGCTCGAATCCTCGACCACCAGGCATTGCGATGGCTCAACCGGATCGCGCTGGCGCAGCAGGAACCCGATACGTCCGAGCGCCGCGACAAACAAGTCGGGCGCGGGCTTGCCGCGTTCCGCGTCCTCGGCGCCGAGCACGTCGAGAAACGCATCGCGCAGATGAGCGCGGCGCAGGCGATGCTCGGCGTCGCGCCGCGACGCTCCGGTCGCGAGCATCAGTGGGAACCGCTCGGCGCATTTGCGCACGAACTCGGCGGCGCCTGGGTACAGCCGATCGCCGTCGAGCAAGGTGCCCTCGAGGTCGAAAATTATCGCGCGGATCATCCTACGGTAGCGCGCGCGCTGCGCGCCATGATCGGCACGATCGCGCGCTGCGGCTCGGGCGCGGAGACTTCGGCGCGGCCCGACTCGATCGTCATGTCGAGCTCGCTGCGGACGCCGAAGCGGCCCGGCAGATAGATTCCCGGCTCGACCGAGAAGCAGGTGCGATCGATCAGAC
>JBAPSR010000134.1:0-19620 GCA_049281755.1 Binataceae bacterium (SeqCode) | reverse complement strand
ATTCACGAGTTTCGTAGCCTCAGCCCAGCCTCAATCGTCATTTCGACCGAAGGGAGAAATCCCGAGGCCGCCATGCTCCGAGTCAACAGCGTGCAGTGGCCTTTCGGTCGGGATTCCTCGCGCGCGGCAGCCATGCGCGCGGGACTGGCACACACAGACCCACAATCGCGCTTGTGATGTTCCTGAAATCCGTTTTATAGACAGAACTCCGGAGCGCGTGCCGCGCAGTTCCGAAACACGGAGGTTACGATGCCGCTCGATCCAGCCGTCAAAGCAATGCTCGATAGCATGAAGGCCGCGGGTTTTCCCGAACTCGATTCGCTGCCGCCCGTCCAGCTTCGCAAAGTCACCGCAGAGATGTTTGCCGCGCAGCGCGGCACGCCCGAGGCGATCACCCGCGTCGAGGATCGCAAGATTCCCGGTCCCGTCGGCTCGATTCCGGTTCGCGTTTACACGCCTTCGGGAACCGGTCCGTTTCCGGTGCTGGTGTTCTATCATGGCGGCGGGTTCGTGATCGGCGATCTCGACAGCCACGACGGTGTATGCCGCGCGCTCGCGAATCAGGCGGGATGCGTCGTCGTTGCGATCGATTACCGCCTCGCGCCCGAGCACAAATATCCGGCCGCGGTCGAGGATTGTTTCGCCGCGACCCGCTACGTCTCGGAGCATCCCGTGGAATTCAATATCGATCCGAAGCGGCTCGCGGTCGGCGGCGACAGCGCGGGCGGAAATCTCTCGGCAGTGATTTCGATTCTTGCGCGCGATCGCAAAGCGCCGGCGATTGCTTTTCAGTTGCTGGTTTACCCCGCGACCGACATGGCCTGCGACACCTACTCGCACAAAAACTTCACCGATTATTTTCTGACCGACCGCTCGATTCGCTACTTCCTGGGCCATTACCTGCGCGACGCCGCCGACAAGAAAGATCCGCAGGCATCACCCGCACTCGCGGCGCATCACAAGGGGCTGCCGCCTGCGCTCATTATCACGGCCGAGTTTGATCCGCTGCGCGACGAGGGTGAGGCGTACTGTGCCAAGCTAAGCGCCGCCGGCGTTCCCGCGAAGTTCACGCGTTATGACGGGATGATCCACGGCTTCTTCACGATGGGCGAGATGCTGCCGCAGGGAAAGAAGGCTGTCGCCGAGGCGTCGGCGGCGTTGCGAGCGGCGTTCGCGCGGTAACCGACGGCTATCACCATTGCTCGTAGTGGACGGCGCGGCGCTCGTAGCCTGCGCCGCGAAACAGGTCGCGCAGGGCGATCACCCCCTTGCCGACGCCGCAGATATAAAACTGCCGCGTGCGGTTCGCGTCGCCGTTAACCCATCGGCGATTCGCTTCCTCGAGCAGGCGCGGATAGAGGTCCGCGTCCGGCGCGATTATCGTCTCGAAGTGAAAGCCCCCGTCGCGTGCCGCGAGCTGCTCGAACTCGGCGCGGTAGAGGACGTGCTCGGGCGAGGGTGCCGCGCATATCAACGTCATCGCGAGATGCGCTCCCGCCGTGGCGCGATGAATCATCGGCCGAATCGGCGCGATTCCGGTCCCGATCGCGATAAAGATCGTCTCCGCAGCGGGCGCCCGCTCCAGCATAAACGCGCCGAACGGACCCGAAAAACCGATCGCGTCGCCGACCGCGCGCTCGAAGAGCCACTGCGCCCCGCGTCCGTTCACGACCCGATTGAAACAGATCTCGTACGGCGCGCCGTCTCCCGGCCGGGAAGCGATCGAGTACGGCCGCGTGCGAGTCTCGTCGCCGAGCGGAATCGCAAGCGAGATGAACTGGCCCGGCAGGAAGTGGATTTCACTTTTGTCCGCCGGCGCGAGGAACAAAGATCGCGTGCCGAGTGTGTGATCGAAGATCCGCTCGACCGTCGCCGTCCGCAGCGGCCTGCCGCCCGGTCCCGTCGTTGCTGGCTGATCCTCAGTGCTCATCGGCGGATTCGCTCGTCAGGTTGATCGTGAATTTCGGTATCACGACGGTGATCTCGGCCGCCGGATCCTCGACCACCGCCTGGCATCCCAGGCGCGAAGTCGGCGTCAGCCCCGGCGCCTTGTCGAGCATGTCTTCTTCCTGCTCTTCGGCCTCGCTCAGCCGGCTCGCGCCCTGCTTGATGATCACGTGGCAGGTAGTGCACGCGCAGTTCCCGCCGCATGCGTGTTCGAGATGAATCTTGTGGCCGAGCAGGATATCGAGAATCGAGCCGGGTTTGCCGTCGTGATGAAACGGCGCCTTGGCGGGGTCGAACTCGATGGTCCGTTCCGGATCTCCATTTTCAAAGATTACTCTGAGCGTCGCCATTCCAGTTTGAAGACTATTGGTCGCACCGCGGCCATGAAACCGGGAAGTTACCAAACCGCAAATACGCGAATCTCACGGCTTGCGTATTCGCCGTCTTTTCGCCATGATTGGCGAAACGAGGATTGCCGACTTCGGAGGGGACACGAGCATGGCCACGCTTACCAAGCGCCAGAAGCAGATGGTCGATTACCTGGAAAATTATATCAGCCAGAACGGCTACGCACCCACGCTGGCCGAAGTTGGCGAATTTTTCGGGTTGTCGTCGCTCGCGACCGTGCATAAGCACCTGCGCAATCTCGAACAAAAGGGATTCATCCGCCGCCAGCACAATCACAGCCGCGCGCTCGAGATGTCTCCGGTCGACGGCAAGGGCAGCGGCGGCGCACATCGAATCGTGCTCGCAGGGCAGGTCGCCGCAGGCACGCCGATCGAGGCGATCGAGACTGCGGAGACGATCAGCGTACCGGAAGAATTTATACGGCGTGAAGATACCTTCTGCCTGCGCGTCAAGGGCGACTCGATGATCGAGGACGGTATCCGCGATGGCGACTACATAATCGTCGAGTCGCGCGACAGCGCCGACAACGGCGAGACTGTCGTCGCGCTGGTGGGCAACGAAGCCACGGTCAAGAAGTTATATCGCGAGTCTGACGGGCGCGTGCGGCTGCAGCCGGCGAACGCCGCGATGCAGCCGATCATGGTCGATCCGGCGGAGCTTGCGATTCGCGGCGTAGTGGTCGGATTGATGCGCCATTACCGGTGAACGCGGCGCGAGTGGCTTCGTGTGCTGGCGTGGCTTAAGCGTTTACTGCCAGCCCAGCGCGAATAGGAATCCGCACAATAAATGTAGAACCTTGGCCGTGGCCGGTTTCGACATCGAGCGCCGCATCCAGCGCCTCGAGATTTCGTTTGACCACCGACAGACCAAGCCCCATCCCACGGTAGCGGCGCCGGCTGCTGCTCGAAAGCTGGGCGCATCGCGCAAACGCGGCGTCGATCCGTGAACGGTCGATTCCGGGCCCGGTGTCGCGCACCTGCAGCTCGATTTCGTGGGGGTATTCCGGATCAGGAATCGCGCGAAAAGAGATCGTGACCGATCCCCGTCCGGTGAACTTTATCGCGTTCGCGGCCAGATTCAGCACTATCGCGCGCAGGGGACGATGCCGGATGCGAATTCCGGCATCCGCGCCGGGAAGATCGACTTCAAGAGCGAGATGCTTCTGATGATTCGCGGCTTCGAGCGCCGGCATTATTTCCGCCATCAAATCGCCGAGTTCGATTTCGTCGTCGTATTGGGCTTCGGCGCCAGCTCCGGCGACTGCGAAATCGAGAACGTTTTCGACCGTCTGCGCCAGTTCGTAGGCGCTGATGTTGAGGCGCTCGATAATCTTGCGCGGGCCGGGTCCGATCTCTCCGGTCAGATCGTTGCACAGGATGTCAAGATAACCGAGCAGAATTTGGGTTGGAGTGCGCAACTCGTGCGCGAGATTCGCGAGCGATTCGAGCTGAACTCCGTGGTTCCAGCGACGAGAAACTGTCGCGGCACGGCGGCCGGATTTGCCAACCTCGGCGTCAAGCGGCCCAACTGGTGCAGAATAGGCCAAGCTGTTCTTTTACGGCCTTCGCTCGCCTATTCATCAGCCATTAAAAATCCGGCGAGCTAAATCATTCAGTCGATTTCGACCGTATGGGAACGGGAGTGGGTGCCCAATCCAAAAAGCCCCTAGGGAGATAGGAAAGAGTACCTAGTAGAGATGCAAAAATAGCCTAGAGAAACCAGCCGATCCCGCGATTTGCCATCGAAGCGGCAAAATTCTGCCGCCCGCCCGCCGCGCGCCTTCGCACTATTGCTCGGGACGCGAATAACGCATGTTCAGAACAGGTGTGGGATAGTTTGAGTGGATTCGTCGCGCGCGGCAGCCATGCCCGCGGTAACACACGCACACGCGCTTACGACGGACGCCTCAGGCAGGTCTCAATCCTAACGCGCGGGCGCGATTAGGCTGGCTTGATTGGGTTGTTATCGGCCGGAGTTGGTGCGGGGGCGCCTTCGGCGGTCTTTTGGACGGGTTTGGGAGCTTCCTCGTCGTTCATGGCTTTCTTGAAGTCGCGGATCGCTTTGCCCAGTGCTCCGCCTACGTCGCCGAGCTTGCTCGGACCGAATATCACCAGCACGATCACCAGAATAACGAGCAGATGCCAGGGAGCTAAGAGGTCACCCATATTGATTCTCCGGCGGCCGGCAGCGGCCATCCTGCGAAAATTCTATATCCAGTCTGCCCGCATTGCTATCGGGGCTTCGCGCTACGCGATTCGCGCCGCGGGCTCCGACGCACCGGGCATACCGACGTCGTCCAGACGGTAGCGCTGCACCTTGCGATACAGCGTCGACAGATGGATGCCCAGGACCTGCGCGGCCTTGGCCTTGTCGCCCTCGACTTTCTCCAGCACGCGCTTGATGTGCTCGCGTTCGAGCTCTTCCAGGGTCAGGCCCGAGCTTTCGAGGTTGGCGACCGCAGCGGTCGAGGGGCTGCGCAGCTTGTCGGGCAGATCGTGCGAATGAATGACGTCGGTTTCGGCCAGGACCTCGGCGCGTTCGATGGTGTTCTCGAGCTCGCGCACGTTGCCGGGCCACGGATAGTTGATCAGCAGGCGCATCGCGCCCTTGGAAAAGCGCATCGCTGTGCGCGCGAGCGATTTTTCCGACTTGCGCAGAAAATGATTCGCGAGCAGCGGGATATCGTCCTTGCGGTCGCGCAGCGGCGGCAGGTTGATATTGATGACGTTGATTCGGTAGAGCAGCTCCTCGCGAAAGCGCCCCGCCTTGACCTCGGCATCGAGGTTTTTGTTCGTCGCGCATAGCACGCGCACGTCAAACGAGATCGGGTCGTTGGAGCCGAGAGGATAGCATTCGCGCTCCTGGAGCGCGCGCAACAGCTTCACTTGCAGCGACAGCGGCATCTCGCCGATCTCGTCGAAAAATACCGTTCCCTTGTCCGCGGCCTTGAGCAGTCCCAGTTTATCCTGTCCGGCGCCCGTGAATGCGCCCTTCTTGTAACCGAACAACTCGCTTTCGAGCAGGTTCTCGGGCAGTGCACCGCAGTTGATCGGCAGAAAGCGGCCGCCCGAGCGTTCGGAGGTGAAATGAATCGCGCGTGCGACCAGCTCCTTGCCGGTGCCCGATTCGCCGGTGATCAGCACGCTCGAATCGGTGCGCGCGACCTTTTCCATCATGCGGAACACTTGCTCGATCGCGTCGCCCTTGCCGATGATATTTTCAAACCGGTATTTTTCGCGCAGCTCCTGGCGCAGATAGCGGTTCTCGCGGAACAGCGCCTTGGCTTCGAGCGCCTTGCCCACCACCGCCTTCAGATGTTCGTTCGCGAAAGGCTTGGTGATGTAGTCGTAGGCGCCTTCGTGAAGCGCCTCGACCGCGGACTCAACACTCGCGTAGGCGGTTACGATTACTCCCATCATCTCGGGATCGATCGCACGCATCCGCTTAAGCAGCTCGAGCCCGCTGCCGCCGCTGGTCAGGTTGAGATCCAGGATCGCGAGATCGATCTTTTCTTTCTCGAAGATTCCGAATGCGGTCTCGGCCGACGCCGCGTCGAAGACCTCGTACCCCTCGCTGCGCGCGAGCTGCACGATGATCGAGCGCATCAGCGGCTCGTCTTCGACGATCAGCACCCGGAACGGACCCGGACGCGGCGCCGAGAATGCGTGTTGCGCGCTCACTGCCCCGCCGCCGCGCTCTGCGACTGGCTTGCAAGCTCGTGCGCGGGCAGCAGGATGGAGATCTTGGTGCCCTTGCCGATTTCGCTATCGACCCGGATGGTTCCCTTGTTGGAGAGAATCAGCCGCTGGCACAGCGATAACCCAAGTCCGGCGCCCGCACCCGCGGGTTTGGTGGTGAAGAACGGATCGAACACGCGCTCGATATGTTCGCGCGGGATGCCGATGCCGTTGTCTTCGACACGCATCATGACGCGGCGATGATCGCCGCCGGTGCCGGTGGAGCGGTTCTCGGTAATGACGCGAATCGCGCCGCCCTGGCTGTGGGTCGCGTCGGCGGCATTATAGAGCAGGTTGAGCAGCACCTGCTGGATTTCATTGTCGTCGGCAAAGACCGGCATTAAATCGGTCGCCAGGACCGGCTCGACGCTGATCGCGTTGAAACGCTTGTCGTAGGTGATGATCCGCAGCGTATCGGTGATCATCTGGTTGATGTCGATCACCTTGTGCTGCGCGGCCGAAGGACGGGCGAAATTCACCAGGTCTTTCAGCGTGCCCGAGATGCGCGTGATCTGCGAAAGGATCGTGTGCAGCGTGGTGCGGCGTTGCAGGTCGGTCTCGGCGCTGAGCAGCGATTGCACCAGCGAAGAGATCGACGCGAGTGGATTGTTGACTTCGTGCGCGACTCCGGCCGCGAACGTGCCCGCCGCCGCCAGCCGCTCGGTGCGCAGCAGCGACTCGAGCATCTCGCGCCGCTGGGTCACGTCGTGCAGGATCATCTGGATGAACTGCTTGTTGCCGTATGAAATCACCGCCGAGTTCACATCGAAGAAATTCGGACCGATCGGCAGGTCGAGCGATTGATCGGAGCCGTTGTTCACCACGTTCTCGAGCGATTTGATCGTGGTCTCGCGCAGTTCGGGCGGCACGAACTCGATCAGCGACTTTCCGATCGATTCGTGTTCCTTTTCGTCGCGAAACATTTGCAAGGCGGCGGCGTTCATCCGCAGCACTTTCCAGGTGCCGGGCTCGATTTCGTACATCGGGTCGGGCGCGTGATCGATCGAATTGCGGTACTTTTCCTCGGATCCGCGCAGCAGACGCTCGCGCGATTCGATATAGAACTGCGAAACCATCAGGCGCCGCTCATCGACCGCCGCCACCACCGCATTGCGCACGCGCTCCTGCTTCGCCCAGTGCATCGACGCCGCCACGTGGTTGAGGATGATCTGCTTGAGCGCGATATGGATGGTGTTGAACTGCGAAGGCTTCGATCGCGCCAGCATCCCTTCCTGGCAGTGCCGGCGCAGATAGATGTAGGTCGTCAGATCGTCGGGTTCGCGCAGGTGGTGGGTGAACCGGATAAGAGCATTCGACAACGCCTCCTGATGCGCCTGCTGATGATGCTCGTCGAGGGGAGGGGCGCCCATGATGCTCTGAATCGCCTGGCTCCATTGCTCGACGATACCGTCGAAGTGCTCGTCGATCAGAGTCGCCGCCGCCGCCCGCGCTTCGAGCGCTTCGGTAGCCCGGCTGTAGACATCCGCACCGAACAGGCGCGCGAGCGTTTGTTCGATCACCATCAGTTGCTGACGAACTGTTTCAACGTCTTCATAAGTGGCGACAAGCCCGGCATCGGTAGGTTCAGGCCGGACCATCGACTTCGACGCAGAACAGCATCCGCAAAGCTTTTGTGCCTTCATAGATTCGAATCCTGGCGGCTGCGATTCAGGAGCTGGCCGCAAGTGGGCGGGGTAAGAGCAGGTAAACTGACCGGTCTTTCGCGTGCATATATAACCGCTGCTGTTCCGAGATATAACATTCGCATTTTACCCAATCCAGCGATTTGTCCGGGTCGTAGAGGTGATTCTTTGCACCTTGCGAAGCAATCACCCTGACCGCAGGGGCACGATCGTCACGATCACAAGATAGGTACGAAAACGTTGAGGCGCCATCCCAATTAGGGGATCTTCCCTTCCACAACGAGGAAAAATCTTCGCCCTCGCTAGGTTATTCGGTGGCACGGCTCTGGCTCTGTTCTCGCTAGCCAAGGGATTCGAAGCCAGATGCTGACCGATAGCTCAGTACTTCCGACCGTCACCGCCGAAGCCAAATTTTTTTCTCGTTCTGGTCAAAAGTTCTTTTTCAAGGCGATGCGGCTGGCCGACGTCGGCGCGAGCCTCGATTTCAGCCAAAAGCTCGCGCTGCGCCGCCGTCTCGAGGAATTGAAGCTGGCGCATACCAGCGGCCTGGTCGTCACCGAAGCGCAGTCGCAGCCAGTGCTGGATATCGCGGCGCAAGCTGGAATCGCCGCGATGCTCGAGCTCAAGCTGGTGCCCGCCGATCTGTTCGACGGACGGCGATGGAGCGCGGCTCTTTCGCGCGTCGCGCATACAGCGGCGATTTATCGGGGGCATCGCGCGCTATGCGCCTACATTATCGATTGCCCGATCTCACAGGATGAATTGCGCGCAACGGGCTTCATGAGAGTTCGCGGCAGGATGCGTGAGTTGCTGCGCGCGATCAAACGCCGCGATCCGATCGTGATGGTCGCGCTGAAGCATCGCCCCGCGACGCGCGCACTCACTCTGCTTGAGGAAGATTTCCTGTACGCCGAATTGCCCGCGCTCGAGCCCGGCGAACTGCGCGATTTCGTCATCAGCCTGCACAATATCGCCGAGGCGCGTCCGGTCGTCGTCGAGTTCCGCGAAGCCTCGCCCGGACAGGACCAGGCGGTCGCGACGGCGTTTGGAACCGGCGCGGCTGGAGTCGTAGCCCCTGCGATTCCTGCGCCACGGTCCCGTGACTGGCTTGGAATCAGGATGCTGCGCGCGGCCGACCTGATGCCGTTCGTGGCGCTCAACGGTTCGTGCCCGCCGGGAGCGCCGCACACCCCGATGGTTTCGGTCGTGATTTGCGCGTACAACGCCGAGCGCACGATGCGCCAGTGCCTCGAATCGCTTTCCCGGCTTGCATACCCGAATTACGAAGTAGTCATCGTCGATGACGGCTCGAGCGATCGCACCGCTGAAATCTCGAAGGACTTTCCGCAGTTCCGATTGATCCGCCAACCCAACAAGGGCCTTGGTATCGCGCGCAATGTCGGCGCGCATGCGGCGCGCGGCGAGATTATCGCCTATACCGATTCCGATTGCGTGGCCGATCCGCACTGGCTCACGCTGATGGTGCGTGCGATGCAGGAAGGCGGCTTCGATGGATGCGGCGGACCCAACTACGCCCCGCATGAAGACGGCCGTATCGAGGCCTGCGTCGCCGCGTCGCCCGGCGCGCCTTGCCATGTGCTGGTAGGAGACAACACGGCCGAGCATCTGGCGGGATGCAACATGATTTTCACTCGCGCCGCGCTCGACCAAGTCGGTGGCTTCGATCCGCGGTTTACCACCGCCGGTGACGACGTTGACGTCTGCTGGCGGATGCTCGATCGCGGCCTGCGGCTCGGCTACAGTCCCGCGGCCTTCGTATGGCACTACCGTCGCAACACGGTCTCCGCATATTTCAGCCAGCAACGCGGCTACGGACGCGCGGAGGCGATGCTCTATCAATGCTATCCCGAACGCTTCAATGCGCTCGGCCAGATTCGATGGACCGGCACGATCCCGGGGTTTATCCGCACGCTTCCCGGCGGTGACGAGCCGCGAGTCTTCTGGGGCGCGGGCAGGGCCGCCCATCAGACGATTTTCGATCCTGCGCTGAAGATTCTCGCCTTCATGCCGCAGACCCTGGAATGGACGATTCTGTGGACGATCATGCTGGCGGCGTCGATCCTGCTGGGCGTCACCGCGTGGCCGTCCCTTGCGATGCTCGCGCTTGGGCCAGTGTGGGCGCTCTATTACGCATGGCATGCGCCGCTGGAGAAAGCGCACCGGAGTTTCTCCTCGCGGATGCTGATCGCGATGCTCGCGTACAGCGGCCCGATGCGCCGCACGCTGACGCGCTATCGCACGAGGCTCAAAATGCTCGGACGCAAAACCTCGCAAGCCGCGCCGCGCCAGCTCCCGCAACTTAATCTATCGCGCCGCGAGCTGCGGCTCGCTTACTGGAACGAGCAATACGTCACGCGCGACGCGCTGCTCGATCGGATGATGAAGCTGTTCGCGGGCGACGGGCATCCTGCTCTCGTCGATCGCGGATGGAACGACTACGACCTCGAACTGCGCCCGGACCCATGGACTCGCGTCGAGCTCAAGACCGCCGACGAAGAGCACGAAGGCGCCAAGCTCAAGAATCACGTCGTCGCGCGGGTCAGGCTAAGCCGCAAAAGCCGCATCGGTCTTGCCGCGGGCCTTTTCGGAGCAGGCGCGGCCGCGCTTGCGGTGCTGCCCGCTTTTTCACTCGCGATTCTGGCTCTCACCATGGCGACAGGCGCTTGCGCCGCATTCGCGCTCGCCAGGGCGGGGCGCTACGCGTATCGCGCGATCGAGGAGGCGGCGGGCGAGATCAATCTGACTCCACTGGGCGCGCCGACGCGGACCGCGCGTATAGCCGCTACTGCGTCGCAATCGTCGCCGGCTGTGCGGCGCAACGCATCGGCGACCGTAGCGGCCGCGAATCAACCCGCCCTCGACTGATCGATTCTGCAAAGCACTCGCGTTACACGAACTCGGCGAAGATCGAGTCGGCCAGCTCCAGCCCGCGGTCAGTCAGACGAACGTTTGCGTCCGCGCGCTCGAGCAGTCCGCCCTCGAACAGGCGCGCCGCGCGCGCGCCGAAAAGATCGTCGAACTCGCGGCCGAAGCGCGTGCGAAAATCTTCGAGTGCGAAACCCGCGCGCAAGCGCAAATTCAGGAATACAAACTCGCTGGCGCCGGTGGCCGCATCGATCGTCTCGGCGCCCGCCTCAGCGTTGCCGTCTCTGAGCGCCGCCTCGATATATTTCGCGGGTGCGCGCTCATTCCACCATCGCCGGCCGTAGTCATTCTGTCCGAGCGCGAAGCCATGCGCTCCCGCTCCCGCCCCGATGTAACTCTGCGCGCGCCAGTAGGTGAGATTGTGCCGCGCCTCGCTGCCGGGCCGCGCGTAGTTCGAGATTTCGTACATCGGATAGCCGCGGCGCGGAATCTCCTCGCGCACCAGCTGGTACATCGCGGCCTGTTCGTCGGTATGGAGCGGCGTGATTCGTCCGCGCTTCATGTCGGCGAAAAACGCCGTGCCTTCCTCAAAGGTCAGGTTGTAGGCGGAAATGTGATCGGGTTCGAGCGCCGCGGCCTGCGCGATATCGTCTTTCACGTCGGCCTGGGTCTGCCCGGGGACCGCGAAAATCAGGTCGAGGTTCAGCCGCGAGAAGCCAGCGCGATGAGCCGCGCGCGCGGCGGCGCGGGTTTCGTCGGCGTTATGAATCCGTCCGAGGAATTTGAGCGTGGCGTCCTTGAACGATTGCGCGCCGAAGCTCAGCCGGTTGACCCCCGCCGCGCGTATCCCGGCGAGCTTTGCGCTATCGACAGTGCCGGGGTTCGCCTCGAGCGTGATTTCCGCGCCGCGCTCGATTCCGAAGCGGCGGCTCGCGGCGTCGAGGATCTTGCCGATCGATTCCGGCGCGAACAGCGACGGCGTTCCGCCGCCGAAGAAGATGGTGCGCAGCATCTCGCCAGCGAATGGCGCCTGGGATGAACGGCGCTCGATCTCGCGGATCAACGCGCGCGTGTAATCGTCCTCGGGCCACGCCGATGCTGCGTACGAATTGAAATCGCAGTACGGACACTTCGCCTGGCAATAAGGAATATGGACGTAGAGCGAAAAGCTCATCGAAAACATCTTATGGCGTAGCCGGCCGCCGCGCACCCACGCGCTAGTGTGTCATTCCCGCGCGCGTGGCTGCCGCGCGCGAGGAATCCCGGACGAAAGGCCGCTGCAGGATATGTGGGCTAGGCGCACGGACGCCTCGGGATTTCTCCCTTCGGTCGAAATGACGGATGCGGGTACGGCGCATGAGTATCGCAGCCTCAGCCGAGTCCCCAGTCGTCATTTCGAGCCATAGGCGAGAAATCCCGGGCGTTCATGCACTCTACCCACTCATGGCGTATAGCCCGGCGGCGAGCTCGGGATTCCTCGCGCGGCGGCCGGAGCCTGCCCTGAGCCTGCCGAAGGGCGCGGGAATGACACGTCAGAACCTCAGGCAAAGACACGACCGTCAGCGGTCGCTATACTTCTCGGACTGTTGGCTGAGAGTATCAAATCAGAAGTCGATCCCGCCGGGCCCGCAGGCCCAAAACCGCCGACGCAGAGCCGCGCGGGCGCGGGGATGGTCGCGTCGGGAATTCTGCTGAGCCGGATCGCCGGACTTATCCGCGCGACGATCTTCGCGCACTTCCTCGGCAACTCCGCCGCGGCCGACGCGTTCCAGGCTGGCTTCCGGATTCCAAATTTCCTCCAGAACCTGCTCGGCGAAGGCGTTCTGTCCGCGTCGTTCATCCCGGTTTACTCGAAGATGCTGGGTGAGGGCGACGACGAAAACGGCGACCTGCTCGCATGGACCTTCGGCGCGATCCTCGCTCTCGCCACCTCGATTCTGGTAGTCGCGGGAATCGTATTCGCGCCGTACCTGATCGACGTGATCGCTCCGGGATTTTCCGGCGACAAGCGCGAGCTGACCGTCACGATCGTTCGCGTCCTGTTCCCCGGTACCGGGATGCTCGTGATGTCGGCGTGGTGCCTCGGCGTGCTCAACAGCCATCACCGATTCTTCGCGTCATACGCGTCGTCGGTGGTGTGGAACGTCGCGATAATCGTGGCTCTCCTGTGGTTCGGGCCGCGCCGCACGCAAGACGGCCTCGCGGTCGATGTGGCGTGGGGAGCAGTGGTTGGCGCGGCGTTGCAGGTGATCGTACAGCTTCCGCAGACGTTCGAGCTGTTGCGGCGGATCCGGATCGATTTCGCGGCGGTCTCCGGACCGCTGCGCTCTGTGTTTCGCAACCTTGGCCCGGTCATCGCCGGACGCGGCGTCGGCCAGATGAGCGCCTACATCGACACGC
Organism: Binataceae bacterium (SeqCode); assembly: GCA_049281755.1. GTDB lineage: Bacteria > Desulfobacterota > Binatia > Binatales > Binataceae > JBARDN01. The sequence continues at coordinate 6,599 of JBAPSR010000134.1, read as the reverse complement.
TGCTCGCGAGCCTGCTGCCGACCGGCGCCGTCGCCGCGTTCAACTATGGACAGATTCTTTACATGCTGCCGGTGAGCCTGTTCGGAACCTCGGTCGCGGCTTCCGAGCTGCCCACGATGGCGCGCGCGACGGGCACCTCGGAGGAAATTGGCGCGACGTTGCGCGTGCGCCTCAACGCGGGGCTCAGGCAAATCTCATTTCTGGTGGTCCCGTCGGCGGTTGCGTTTATCGCGCTCGGCGACGTGATCTGTGCGCTGATCTTCCAGTCCGGCAGTTTCAGCCACGCCGATGCGATTTACGTGTGGGCGGTGATCGCGGGCTCGGGAGTCGGGATGCTCGCGAACACGACTGCGCGACTCTACATCAATGCGTTCTACGCGCTGCTGGATGCGCGCACGCCGCTGAAATTCGCGGTCGTGCGCGTCTCGCTGACTCTTGTGCTCGGCTACTTCTTTGCGCTGACCGTGCCCGGGATGCTGGGAATCGCAACGCGATGGGGGGTCGCGGGGCTGACTGTGTCGGCGGGAATTTCAGCGTGGGTCGAGTTCGCGCTGCTCAGGTGGCGGCTCAATCGGCGCGTCGGATGGACCGGTCTGGCGCGCGTGTACCTTGCCAAGCTCTGGGGAATCGCGATCATCGCGGCGGCGATTGCGTTCGCGATCAAACTCGAAACCGCCGGGATGGGTCCGCGTCTGCGCGGGTTCATCGTGCTGCCCGTCTTCGGTGCGGTTTACCTGGGGACCGCGTGGGCGCTTGGGATGCCGGAGTTCGACTCGATGGTCGCGATGATCCGGCGGCGGTTCACCTCCTCGCGCGAGGACTGAGCTTGCGCGTGACTTACTCGGCCGCCAACCGTTTGATGGTCGCGCTGGTGCTGCGGCCCGCGAAAACCGGCGACAGCACCACCCGTCCGCCGCGCGCTTCGACATACGTTTGCCCATCGACCGTCTTGCCGCGCCAATCCTCACCCTTGACCAACACGTCGGGCTTGACCGTGCGGATGATCCGCTCGGCGCGGTAGTCGTCGAAGATCACGACGTAGTCAACGCATTCGAGCGCCGCCAGAATTCGCGCGCGCTCGGCCGCGGGATAGATCGGCCGCGCGGCGCCCTTGAGTGCGCGCACGCTGCGGTCGCTGTTGAGGCCGACGATCAGCCGGTCCGCCTGCGCGCGCGCGAAATTGAGCGCCTGCACGTGTCCCGCGTGAATCAGATCGAAGCATCCGTTGGTAAATGCGATCATGCGGCCGGCTCGCCGCTCGCGTTCGACCACCGCCGGAATTTCATCGATCGCGACGATCTTGCGCTCGTACCCCTGATGCGGCGGGCGCAGCGCTTCGGCCAAATCTTCGCGCGAGATCACTTCGGTGCCGATCCGCGTGACCTCGAGACTCGCGGCCAGGTTCGCAATCCGCGCCGCGGACGAATATCCCAGCCCCGCGATCGCGAACAGCCCGAACACGCTCAGCACCACGTCGCCCGCTCCGGTCACGTCGTACACGTCGCGCGGCACTGTGGGTATGTAGGTGCCCGCGCCACCGCGCTCGGCCAGATACATCCCGTCGCGATCGAGGGTGACCAGGCAGGCCTCGAGGCCGAGCTTGCGCACCAGCGTCTCGGCCCCGCGCCGCCACGCGTCGCGATCGATGAGCTTCAATCCCGTCGCCTGCTCGGTCTCATAGCGATTTGGCGTGAGTACGCTGGCGCCGCGATAGAGCGAGAAATCTCGCGACAGCGGCGGATCGACGATCACCGGAATCCGGCGGCGGCGCGCGCCGTCGATAATCGCGCGCAGCAGCGTGGGCGTGAGCAGGCCTTTGTTGATATCGGAGATCAGCACTCCGTCGACCCGCGGAAGTTCCGCGCGGTAGCGCGCGAGCAACTCGCGCTCGCGCGCACGCGAAAGCGGCGACGGATCTTCTTCATCCACGCGCAAGAGCTGCTGCGTCCCCCGGCTCGCAGCCTGCACCGAACCGAGCATCCGCTCTTTTACGATAGTCGGCCGGTCGGGATCGGTGACGAGTGCGCGGGTGCCGATTCCGAGACCGCTCAGGATGTCGCGCAATAACGTCCCGTTGCGATCCGCCCCGACCATGCTGAGCGCCGAAGGGACAGCGCCGAGCGCGCACAGATTCGCCATCACAAAACCTGCATTGCCGGGTTTCTCCTCGCGCCGATTAACCCGCAGGATCGGGATCGGAGCCTCGGGCGAGATGCGCGAAACGTCACCCCAGATATAACGATCCAGGATCACCTCTCCCGCCACCATCACGCGCAGCTTCGGCAGACTCGGCAGCTCGGTCCGCGCGCCCGAAGCGGAAGCAGTGGAGCGGCGCGCAGTTCCGGAACGCGATTTTCGACTAGCCATCGTCATGTGATGATACGGGATCGCGCGCCGCTGGTTAAAGCGCACCGCAGAACCTTGTGGATTCCCTCTCCCCCCGGGAGGTGCCAATAAGGTCCCGCACCTAACCTCTCCCTTTCAGGAGAGCTTTGCCTGACTCATTCAAGTGGACTGCTTTCGCGACTGGCGAGATTCCTCGCGATGCGACGCAGCGCAAAACAATTTGCACAAAGCCGAGTTGGCGGTAGATCGCGCTTGGAATGACAACTACCGCGGCTTTTGCGTCATTCCGAGCGTGCGTTGGCAATGCATCGGGCGGCGTGCGCGTTCCGTCGGATGGCTTCGGATCGCGAGGAATCTCGCCTCGGCACTCGCACATTTTTCCGACGGTTTACGCAACTCTCCTTTCAGGGCGACGGGGATCAGACTTGGGGGCGAAGGACGCGATCGGTCATCACCTGATCGCGAAGCCGCCGTCAGCGTATACTATCGCGCCGGTTACGAAGTCGGAGGCGTGCGAGGCGAGAAAGATCGCAGTTCCCGCCATCTCCTCGGGCTCGCCGAAGCGTCCAGCCGGAGTGCGCGTGAGAATCTCCTGATAGAACGGTCCCGATTGCGCGGGGACGGTCATGTCGGTTTTGATCCATCCGGGAACGATCGCGTTGACCTGGATATTGCGCGGCGCAAATTCTATCGCCATCGTCTTGGTCAACTGAACCAATCCGCCCTTGGCCGCCGCGTATGAGACCACGCCGCCGCCGCCGAAGCGCGCGTACTCGCTCGCGATATTGATAATTTTGCCGCCCGTGCCGCGCGCCGCCATCGAGCGCGCCGCGATCTGCGACAGGAAAAAGCATGAATGAAGATTCGTTTCGAGCACGCGATCCCAATCCTCGGCCGCATGTTTGAGCGAGCTGCGCTGAATCGAGATACCGGCGTTGTTGACCAGGATATCGATCGGGCCGAGCGCGCGTTCGGCTTCGGCCATTGCGGGCGCCAGCGCGGCGCGATCGGTCACGTCGAGCTTGATCGCGGCCGTGCGAACGCCGAGCTGCTGAAGCGCCTCGACGGTCGCACGATTTTTCTCCTCGTTGCGCGCGAGGATCGCGATCGCGGCGCCGGCCTGCGCCAGTCCCATCGCGATTCCGCGCCCGATACCGCCGTTGCCCCCGGTGACGACGGCAACGAGGCCTTCGAGGTCGAACATTTTTGGCGCCGCCATTTTTTTTCGATGCCTCCCGCGAATCTCTACGAAAATCTCAGGCGATAAAAAATCCGCCGTCCACGATCAGATCCGCTCCGGTCACAAAACTCGCCCCCGGCGAAACCAGGAATAGCGCCGCCCCCACCATCTCGTCGGCGTCGGCGAAACGGGCCGCCGGAGTGCGCTCGATCATCTGCTTTTTTGCCGCCGCATATTTCGGATCGTTGCGAATCCAGTCGGTCATGTCGGTCGTGGTCCATCCGGGCGCCAGCGAATTCGCCTGGATATTATGCGGCGCCAACTCGATCGCAAGGCATCGGGTAAGCTGCAGCATCCCGCCCTTGCTCACGCCGTACGACGGATAAATCGGAGTGCCCTTGAACCCTCCGATACTCGCGACGTTCAGGATCTTGCCGCTGCGCCGCGGGATCATCGAGCGCGCCACCATCTGCGAGAGCATGAACGCCGCAGTCAGATTAGTTTCGAGCACCGAGTCCCAATCTTCTTCGCTGTGCTCCATCAGCGGCTTCAGCACGGCGAAGCCGGCATTGTTGACGAGAATATCGATCGGGCCGAGATCGCGCTCGACTTGATCGACGGCGGCCTTGAGCTTTGCGCGTTTGGAGATGTCGAGGCCGATCGCGATCGCCTTTGGGCCGATCGCTTTAAGCTCCGCCAGCGTTGTGTGGTTGCGTTCCTGATTGCGCGCCATGATCGCGACCGACGCCCCTGCGCGCGCAAGTCCTAGCGCGATCGCGCGTCCGATTCCGGCGTTGCCGCCGGTCACGATCGCGGTCTTGCCCGTGAGATCAAACAGCGGATTTGCATTCATCGTATACTTCTCCCGAAGTTGCGCGCGCGAAGCGGATGCCGTCTCGGTCCCGCGTGAATGTTTCGATAGACATGCGGCGCGGGCGGCTTCTATATTGACGATTCACCTGCGCCGATGTCGAGCCGATATGCAATATCAGTTGTACGCGCGCGGCGACTACTCGAGAGGATTAACCACGATGGGATTACGGACGGCTGACCAGTACAAGGCTTCGCTGCGCGACGGACGCGCGGTCTATTTTCGCGGCGAGAAGGTGCCCGACGTCACCACGCATCCTGTTATCGGGATCGCGGTCGAGCACGCCGCGCTCGACTACCGGATGGCCCACGACGCGAAGTATCGAGAGCTGGCGGTAATCAAGGAAGGCGGCGACGAATACAGCCGCTACTATCATGTTCCGAAAAACGGCGACGACCTGCTCAAGCGCAGCAACCTGATTGCCGCATCGACGCGCGAGGGCGCAACCCTGGTCGTGCTGATCAAGGAAATCGGCACCGACGCGCTGTTGGCGCTGCAAATCCTCGGCGCAAAGATGGCGGCTGGCGGACATCCGGAGTATCGCGAGCGAATCCAGAAGTTCTATCGGCATTGCCGCGACAACGATCTCGCGGTCGCGGTCGCGCAGACCGACACCAAGGGCGATCGCTCGCTCCCGCCGACGCAGCAAGAGCATCCTGACTATTACGTCCGGGTCGTCGAGGAACGGCCCGACGGAATCGTGGTGCGGGGAGCGAAGGTCCACACCTCGGTTTCGACCAACACCAACGAGGTCATTGTTCTGCCCACGCGTGCGATGCGCGCGGAGGACAAGGCGTACGCGGTTGCGTTCGCGGTGCCGATGAACACGCCGGGACTCAAGATGATCGCGAGTCCGCATGGCGGCTCAAAGAAAAACGCCTTCGAGCATCCGATCAGCGCGCGGCACAAGATGATGGAAACGCTGACCGTGTTCGACGACGTGTTCGTGCCCAAGGAGCGCGTGTTCTTAAACGGAGAGATCGATTTCGCGGGGCTGCTCGCGCTGACCTTCGTGCGCTTTCATCGCTTTACCGCAGTGTCGTACAAGCTGCCGCTGCTCGAATTGATGGCCGGGGCGGGTTTCGCGATCGCCGAGGCCAACGGAATCTCGCGCGCCGGGCACGTGCGCGACAAGCTGACCCATCTCGCTGCGTATCATACGACGGTGCGCGGACTTATCGAGCACGCTGCCCGCACTTGCACCATCGAAGAGGGTATCGCGGTGCCGAACACGCTGCTCACCAACGTCGCCAAGTATCACTTCGCGCACAACTATCATCAGGCGGTGCAGATCGTGCAGGACCTCGCGGGCGGATTGCTCGTGACCGCGCCCGCTGAGGAAGATCTGAAGAGCGAGGCCACGCGCGAGTACGTGCTGAGGTACATGGGCGGCGCGAAAGGCTTCGACGCCGAGAAGCGGCTGCGGCTCCTCAATCTGATCAGCGACCTGACCTCGTCGGATTTCGGCGGCTACCAGGAGGTACTGGCGGTGCACGCCGAAGGCGGCTTCGAGGCCGAGAAGCTCCAAGCCTACCGCGAGTACGATTTCAAAACCGTAGCCGCCTACGCCCGCAAGCTCGCCGGAGTGTAAGCAGGCCGGCGCGGAGCTACTGGTTCGTGCGCAGCTCGATCGTGTTGCCGTCGGGATCGAGGATCCATAGCTGGCGGCCCGCGCCCATGTTTGTCGGCGCCTCGAGGAACTCGATTCCCATTTCGGTCAGCGTCTTTTTGGCGGCATCAAAGTCTTCGACGTCGAGCGCAAGATGCGGTCCGAGCGGGTCGGGTTTGCGTCCGCGATTTTCGCTCTGGATCAGATGAATCGCGTTGTCGCCGACGCCGTACCATGCCCCGGGAAATCCAAAATCGGGACGCGGCAGCTTCTTGAGGCCGAGCACCTGCTCGTAGAACGCCATCGACTTGGGCGCGTCGGCGACGCGGACGGCGCAGTGGCTGAACTGTTTGGCTTTGATCATCGTCGGTAGTCTCCTATCGCTGTTTAGCACGCGCGCGCCGCAGACCGGAAACTTCTTTATTCGAACGCATTCTCGCCCGTGATGTCGCGGCCCAGGATCAGAGTGTGCACGTCGAAGGTGCCCTCGTAGGTGTTCACCGTCTCGAGGTTCATCATGTGCCGGATCACCGGATACTCGTTCACGATCCCGTTGGCGCCCAGCATGTCGCGCGCGTCGCGTGCGATCTTGA
>JBAPSR010000133.1:0-1942 GCA_049281755.1 Binataceae bacterium (SeqCode) | reverse complement strand
GCGCGCGGCTCGACCAGGATCTTTTTGTATAGCCGGTTGAAGCGGCGCACGATCTCGCGCGTCTGCTCGATCATCGGCAACTGGTCTTCACCCACCGGCACCAGCTCGGCTTTGAAGATGGTAATGTCGGCGGCCTGCGAGATTGGATATGTATAAAAGCCGACCGGCAGTCCCTTGGTGAAATTCTTCTGCTTGATCTCCTCTTTCAGGGTTGGATTGCGTTCGAGCGTCGCAGTCGTCACGAGGTTCATGTAGTAAATAGTAAGCTCAGTCAGCTCCGGCACCATCGATTGGACTACTATTTTTACTTTTTCCGGATCGAGTCCGACGGCAAGGTAGTCAGTAGCGACTTCGAGCACGTTCGCTTCGAGCATCTCCGGCCGTTCGAAGTTATCGGTCAGTGCCTGGATGTCGGCGATCAGCACGAAGGTATCGTATTCATTCTGCAGTTTGACGCGATTTTGCAGTGAACCGACGTAATGTCCCAGATGTAGCGGCCCGGTAGGCCGGTCTCCAGTGAGTATTCGCTTGACCATCAGTACTGACTATATAGAGCGAGTAGTTACTTGAGGAGGCCTCGGAGCGTGGCGAGATCGGCGGCGATGTCTTTGCTTTCCTCGCCCGGTTCGGTTTCAAGGCACATCGGAATTCCGGCGAAGCGCGCGTCGTTCACGATTCGGCCGAAGGCCTCGGCCCCGATGAATCCTTTGCCGATATGCTGATGCCGATCGACGCGGGAATGAAATGGTTTGAGCGAATCGTTCAGATGAAACGCGGCGAGCCGCTTTAGCCCGATGAATTTGTCCAGTTCCGCGAAGGTCTGCTCGAAGCCCTCGACGGAGCGCAAATCGTAGCCGGCGGCGAACGCATGTTCGGTATCGAAGCAGAGCCGCAGGCGGTCGGTCTCCGTGACCGCGTCGAAGATCTGGCCCATCTGCGCAAGGCTGTAGCCCAGATTGCTGCCCTGTCCGGCGGTGATCTCGAGCGCGATCTTTACGGTGAAGCCTTTGCAGGCGGCCTGCGCCTCCTCGATCGACTTCGCGATCGTCTTGATCCCCGCCTCTTCGCCCGAGCCGACATGCGCGCCAGGATGTGCAATCAGGAACGGTACGCCGAGCGCCTCGCAGCGTTCGAGCTCGTCGATAAATCCGCCGACCGAGCGCTTGCGCAGCGGTTCGGCGGGCGCGCCGAGGTTCAACAAGTAAGAATCATGAGCAATGACGATCGCGATTCCGGTCTCGCGCCAATTGCGCTTGAACGCAGCGACTTCTTCTTCGGTGTAAGGCTTCGACGCCCATTGCCGCGACGACTTGGTAAATATCTGGATCGCGTCGCAGCCGAGCTCTTTACCGCGGATGAGGGCCTCCGAAACGCCGCCCGCAATCGAGACGTGGGCGCCGAGCAGTGGATGGTTCGGGTTGGTCGATGGTGTCATCGTTGGTATTTCGCGCGGCGATTATTCCGCGCCCGGCGTGCATCTTAGCGTGATCGGGCCGCCGATGTCATCGTCGCCGGACGCTTGCTGAGCGTCGGCGAATGCGGCTATTCGTTATCATCGTGCGACATTTGTTAATAGCGGTTGCGATTCTCGCGGCGCCGACGTTCGTGACCGGATGCCTCAAGGTCGCCACTCTGCCGCCGCAGGCCGTCTACACCGAGATCGAGCCGGCCGGCTCGGCCGCCAAGCCTCCGGATTGCGATATCCCGGTGCTGCGCCACGAGCCGCTGGCGCAGTATCGCAAGGTTGGACTGGTCGAGGCGCGCGGCAGCGTTTATGACTCTGAATCCGACGTGATGCCTGCGGTCAAGCGCAAAGCCTGCGAGAGCGGCGCCGACGCGATCGTGATCCTGACCAGCAAATCGCAAACCACGGAGGGACTGGTTGGCTATTATATTGATGCGGAAGCGATCGTATATGGCAGCAATCCGAATATACCGTCCG
>JBAPSR010000132.1:0-1938 GCA_049281755.1 Binataceae bacterium (SeqCode) | reverse complement strand
TTCTGATCGGCTAATAGCTCAAGCTTAGCATCCTTTTCAATGCGAATCGTATCGGGCGCGGATCGTCGCTCGACACAACACGCCGATTGGTCCCCTATGTCATCCTGAGCGGAGGCTGTTGCGGCCGCCCCACATGTCATCCTGAGCGGAGGCCGCCGCGGCCGGAGTCGAAGGATCCCGGAACGCTCATGCACAGCATCACGATCCCTGCTCCGACCTTGGGACGTCGATCACCATCGCCTTCTCATTCGCTGGCGAGATCGCGCCAAGTGGGATTGTCCAGCGCGATCTTCCTCGCGCGCCGACGTCGATCACGCGCGAGGGGCTCGCGACGATGTACACGAAAAAAGTGCGCATCAACGTGATCCTCGGGCGCCGCTCGGCGATCAGCAAGCGCCGGGAGCCTTCAGGATGAGTAGCGATGCCGTGCATTGACGCCCCGGGATCCTTCGACTCCGGCCGCGACGGCCTCCGCTCAGGATGGCACGGGGGGCGGCCGCAACGGCCTCCGCGTCTGACGATTGAGGGTTGTCGCGGAATCGTGATTCATGGAATAAGATTAGAATTGCGTTCCTGGCGCCGGGTGGTCCGGCACGCCGATCGATTCGTCTCGAGGCCCAGCGGCCCACGGAGGCATCATGCACGATCTGATAATTCGCAACGGCACCGTAATCGACGGCTCCGGGATGGCGCGGTATCGCGCCGACGTGGCAATAAGCGGCGGACGTATCGCCGGCATCGGAAGAATCCGCGAACGCGCCCGGCAGGAGATTGACGCCGAGGGCCACGTCGTCACGCCCGGAATAATCGACGGACACACGCACATGGACGCGCAGGTGTTCTGGGATCCGATGGGCACGTGCTCGTGCTGGCACGGTGTCACCTCGGTCGTGATGGGCAACTGCGGCTTCTCGCTCGCGCCATGCGGCGAGAAAGAAAAGCAACTCGTGATGCGCAATCTCGAGCGGGCGGAAGATATCGCGCCCGAGGCGATGGAGGCCGGGATCAAGTGGACCTGGGAAAGCTTTCCCGAGTACCTCGACGCGGTCGATCGCACGCCCAAGGGAATCAACTACGCCGCCTATATCGGGCATTCCGCGCTGCGCACCTACGTGATGGGCGAGCGCGCGTTCTCGCGCGAGGCCAACGCCGAAGACGTGGACGCGATGAAGCGCGAGGTCCGCTCCGCCATTCGCGCCGGTGCGATGGGCTTCACCACCTCGCGCACGCGCAACCATCAGACCCCCGACGGCCATCCGGTCGCGAGCCGAATCGCGACCTGGGACGAAGTCCGGCAGTTGGTCGGCGTGATGGGCGAAGAGCACGCAGGAATTTTTGAAATCGCCGGCGAGAACACCGGCCTCGATCCCGAACGCGTCAATGATTACCTCGGGCGGCTCAAGTCGCTCGCGGTTGATACCGGCGTGCCGGTCACGTTCGGGATGTTCAGCAATCGGGCTGCGCCTGATTTCTGGCGGCCCTATTTCGCCACCGCCGAGGAAACCGCGAAAGCCGGCGGCAGGATGTTTATCCAGGTGCATAGCCGCTCGCTCAACGTCGTGCTGTCGTTCGAGACCGCGATGCCGTTTGACCGGATGCCCGTATGGAGCGATATCCGCAAGCTGCCGCTCGGGGAGCAGGAGGCGGCGCTGCGCAATCCTGAAATCCGGCAGCAGCTCGTCAAAGCGGTCAACGAATCGAGCGGCGGCCGCGCCGTCGGCGCCGAGCCGCGCCGGGCAAATTTCGACTGGATGTTCGTGATGGACAAGCCGAATCCGCCGCATCGCTCGATCGCGGAAATCGCGCGCGCCGCCGGCAAGGATCCGGTTGACGTGATTATCGACCTCGCGCTCGAAAAGCATCTGAAACAGTTCTTCCTGCAACCGCTGGCCAACGAAAACCAATCCGACGTGCTCGAGATGATGCGGCATCCGCGCT
>JBAPSR010000131.1:0-1981 GCA_049281755.1 Binataceae bacterium (SeqCode) | reverse complement strand
TGAAGCCGATCCTCGAAGCTGCCGGCGAGCCTGCGGTCGCGCCCGATCGCGCCGCAATGGAAGCCGACGTAAAGGACTACGCTATGGAGCCGCTGTTCATCCCTGGCGTGTCGGATACGATCTAGCGCGAGCCGGCATTCCTTGGGGAGCAATGTCGAGAAGAGCTGCCGTATTCACATCACGGGAGCCTCAGGAGCCGGTGTGACGAGCCTCGGCCGTGCTCTGGCGGATGCTCTGGCGATCTCGCATCACGATACGGACGATTATTTGTGGCAGCCGACGACGCCGCCGTATCGCGAAATTCGCGCGGCTGCCGATCGTCTCCGGCTGATGCGCGAAGTGTTCCTCGATCGAGAGGATTGGGTGCTGAGTGGTTCGCTCGCCGGTTGGGGCGATCCACTCATTGCTCTCTTTGATTTGGTAGTTTACCTGTACGCTCCGACCGCGGTGCGTGTGCAGCGCCTGCGCGCTCGTGAAGCCCGGCACTTCGGCGCCGATGCTGTTGCGGTTGGCGGCTCGCGCCACCAGGAGACGGAAAAATTCATTGAGTGGGCGTCGCACTACGACGATAGCGGTGCGAGTCGCAATTTCGCATTGCATCAGACATGGCTCGCTGCATTGCCGTGCCGTGTCCTGCGTCTGGATGGAACTCGGCCGCTGCCCGACCTGGTCAAGGAAGTCTGCGCGATTATTTAGATGGCGTCGCGAGAGCCGAGCGCGTCGTCGTTGATGACCCTGAGTGGACGGCCTTGTCCCGATGGTGTATCACTCACCTGAAGTCAAGATCGCACGTCCTCGGACGTCCATCTGCATGGGTTCGAGGAAAAGGTGGGCTGGATTGAAAAGATTGCTGCTCGCGCTCGGAATGATTTGCCTGTGCATGGCCGCCGGGTGTTTCGAGTGGACCGAGGATTCGCAGGGCAGCCTCAAATCTGTCGGTTTGCCGGGTATGCCAGTCTGGCAATCCAAAACGCCAGAGCCTCCACTGACTACCAGCTTCGGCCTCACGCCGGATGAGGCATCGAAACTGAGTAAGACGGTTCTCGTGATGCCTGCCACGCCGCCTTCGAGAGCGGTGCGTTACCAGTTTTATCCTATAGGCAAAGAGCACTGTCAGGATGACCTCCAAAAGAAGCTCGCCGAGCGGGCGCAGCTCAACGAAACCGGGCCCGCTCCGTATTGCACGGACAACCCCACTGCGCCGCCGAGCAAGGGTAGTGCGTTGATGCTCTGAAAACGGGAAGCGAGATGTCGCAACAGTTCCGAAGACTCGCCCTCGGAGGAGTGGTCCGCGGATGCTGAGGAGAGCGCAATCCGCGCGTCTGCTCGCGCTGGAGCATCGCGCGCCAAATACTCGTCTGGCGCTGCTCGAGCGCGGTGAAACATCGATAGGTAACACCGACGGCTGTGCAGTAAGAGTCACAAACGGCGACATCGCGCCGCGCCAATCGGTCATTAGCTATAAACGTGGATGTTACTACGTAAGCGATCTCAGATCAGCCAGCGGCACGTTTCTCAATGATCGTCGCGTTCGCCGTCGCCGTATTCTCTCGCATGATGACCGCCTCCGGTTCGGCGCCGCGGCCGCGTATCGATTCATCGATCCTGACGCCGCGATGCGCCGGCGGCATCGACGAGTTCTGCAGGTCTCGATAGTTGTTATTGTCATCGTCGCGGCAGGGCTGGCGCATAGCGAGCGATGGGACGGGGGTGTGCTGTCGGCGGCGACCGCTGCGAGTCTTTTCGCATCGGCGCAGTCATACGCGACTTCGATCGCCGCGGATGTTTCGCCTTCGGCGCCAGGTCCGGCTGCTGCGGCTTCTCCAGCAAGCACGGTAAGTCCGGACCGAGTCACTGCCGCGAACGTGTCGACGGTCAAGGCTACCGATCGAATAGTGACGAAAGCGCGAGGAAGTGCGCCCGAGCCCTCGGCGTCACCGGCGGCATCGCCGCCCGCGTCGATTGCATGGCTGGCGCGGCT
>JBAPSR010000130.1:0-2223 GCA_049281755.1 Binataceae bacterium (SeqCode) | reverse complement strand
GCACTCGCGCGAGGGCGGTCCACAACGCGGATTCGAAGCTGTTGGGAAACAGAACCGCGAGATCGAAATCGCGCTTGCGAATTTCGCCGACGATGCGTAGCCGGTCGCCAAACCCGCGCATCCCGCGGGCTATCGAATATGGAATCACCTCGTCGAGCCATCCGGCGCCGTCGAAGAAACCGGCCAACTCGCGCTTGATGAGAATCGCAAGGTGCGCATCGGGCCACGTGCGCCGAATCGCGCGCAGCGCGGGCAGGCTCATCACGATATCGCCGAGCCAGTTGACTTCCTTGACGATGATTCGCCGCGGCGCCGGACTGATCGCGGGGGCGGTCTTGCGATCGGCCGGCGATGGCGACACGGAGGCGAAATTGGATACGTCGGCCATCAATATCACGCGATTCCATCATGGCCGCCGGCCCAATGGAATCCGTTCGATTAGGCGGCGAATCGCGCACAAGTTCGGCGCTTCCGGTCGGACGCCCGTCGTACTACTATCGCCGAATAGACGCCTTGCGCACGCGCCGCGGATGAAATCATGCGAGATCCACAACAGATTCGCGCGATCAGGTCAGCTTCGATCGTCGTTGTCGTCGGTGCGCTGGCCGCGATGTTCTTTGCGGCACATCACGAACGTTCCGCGCCGATGCCGAGCGGGGCATCCGCGCCCGCTGCCGTCGCACTTGTATCTCGCGGCCTGACAGCTTCGTCCGAGGAGCCGCCGGCTACCGTGATAAATCTTCCGGGGCCGACTCAGGCCGAGCAAATTCGAGATTCCGACATCGACGACGTCGACTCCATCGCGATTCCGCTGTACGACCCGCGAATGTCGGCCAATCCCGCTATCCTTGCCGCGCAGCAACTCGCGGCTGATCGGGCGGCGTTTATTGCGGTCGGCAGCCCAGGCCCCGCGACGGCAGGATTCGGCGCGGGCGCCGCGGCCGGAACCGGACTCGCGTCGGGCGCGAGCTCGAATCCCTCGGGTCTCGGGATAGGAATTTCGTCCCGGCCGCCTCCGGTAGGATCGAAGGCCAGCGTTGCGGCCAGGCACTCAGGATGGGTGCTGATCGCGGGCGGGCAGGGCGGAGGCAAGATCGCGCTCAGCCGCGCCGAGTTGTTCGATCCGAACCAGATGAATTTTGTCGTGACCGGTGCGATGCACTGGCCGCGCGCGCATTTCGTGGCCGCGGACCTGGGCGCGGGCCAGATCCTGGTGGCGGGGGGTGATGACGCGCAGGGGCATCCGATTGCCAGCGCCGAGTTGTACGATCCGATCGCAGGACAATTCTCCTCGACCGGCGCGATGACCGTGGCCCGCGCCGGGCACACCGCCACCGCGATTTCCGGATGCGGATGCCCAGCCGACGGGAAAATTCTGATCGCGGGCGGAAGCTCGACCGAGGCAACCGCGCCTCTAGCCAGCGCCGAACTTTACGATCCCGCCACCGGCTCTTTCACCGCCACCGGCGCGATGAACCAGGCGCGCGCGTGGCAGACGGCTTCACCTATCGGGTCCGGTACGCTCGCCGGCGACATCCTGATCGCGGGTGGCATAGGCGCTAAAGCGGCCCCGCTCGCGTCGGCGGAAATCTACGATCCGCGCACGGGGGCTTTTACCACTACTGCGCCGATGTCCACCGCGCGGGCGTATCAGACCGCGACCTGGCTCGATCCGTCAATAGTCACAGGAGAGTTCGCGGGAGAGATCCTGGTTGCGGGCGGATGGACCGGGGACGGCATCAGCGACAGCGCCGAGGTTTTCGATCCCGCCGGCGAGGCCTTCGTCCCGGCCGAGATGATGACGACCGCGCGCGCATACCAGGCGGCGGTGCTGATGCCCAACGGAAAGGTATTGATCGCCGGAGGGCAGGGATTGGGCGACGCGCTGCTTCCAACCGCCGAGATATTTGATCCGGTCAAAGAGACGTTCTCGGCAACCTCGCCGATGCTAAGCGTGCACGTCGGCGGCGTCGCCTCGATTCTTCCAGACGCAAGCGTGCTGATCGCGGGCGGACGCTCCGGCAACGCCGAGGTTTACAATCCCGCCACTGGAAAATTCACGCTCACCGCCGCGATGCCTGTCGACGTCGCCTATGCGGCCGGCGCCATCGTCGGGCACTAGCCGTATGCACTAGCGATATGGATGAACCCCGATGAGATGATCGCTGCGGCCTGCGCGCTCGTCGCGCAACGCCGGGCCGGCCGCGAGCGTGTGTTCGTGGC
>JBAPSR010000129.1:0-7129 GCA_049281755.1 Binataceae bacterium (SeqCode) | reverse complement strand
GTGATGCGCACTCCTAAACCGGGGATCTCCTCGTCGTACAAAATGCGGCTTCCGGCGTGCGGCGCCTTGAGCGAGCGGACGATCTTTTCAGTTATGCGGCCTGCCGATACAGCCATTCTGTGTCACCACTGTGTCACCAGGAAATGTGATCTGAGTGGCAATGATTATGACTCGAAATCAGCAGGCTGTCAATGAATGTCCTTGATTTACAGGGCTAGAAACGCGATCGAGCAAATCGTTGTGTCACCACGTATCACCAAATTTTGGCATGTCCAGCGATTCGTAATCAGCAGGTCGACGGTTCGAATCCGACGGGTGGCTCCAAAGAAACCAGCAAATATAAAGCTTTGAAGGTTCATTTCGATGGCTGTTCCGTCTGCGCGGGCATCGCGCGCTGGAAATAGCCTTTGGAAACGGTACTGTAGCGACTCCGAGCGCCAGGAAAAGCTCGCGGTCTAGTTCGACTCGCAGCGGCCAAGGAATCAGTCTTCAGGGATCCAAAGCGCACCTATTCGGACGTCACCTAGGTGGTCGAGAGATCAAGGAATGCGCAAAATGGCATTGCGCTCGGTTGCGGCTAAATGACCACTGTATCGGACCACTTTGAGGGGTATCGCGAGCCGCTGACTGCGCGTCAGTTTCGGCTATCTGGGTGCGGGGCGAAAGTTCGACGCGACGCGATTTACCAGGGTTGCGTGAGAAGGCGACGGCGCTGCCGGCGCTCCGTAGCTCAGAACGCGCAAAGTATCAATTTCGTAATCATCCTCCCTTAGTCCCGGAATGGCTAGTGTTATACCCTCCGCGAATTTTACGCTTGGAGTTACCCGACGCAGAGGGTGTTATCGGCAACCCTTTGTTAGTTGGTAACGTTATAGACAGTGGCTACTCCGGCCGAGTTGTTGTTGGCGTCGCCTGAATAGATAGCTTGTACGGCCCAATATCCGGTGCTGGGGAACGTGACGGAGAAGTTTGGGTTTGATATATCCTGCGGGCCCAAAACAAGGTTGCCGGCGAACCCCTCTGAATACTGACTGGTATTACAGACCAGCCCGCCCGAAGGGCAAGATCCGATTGTTACACTAAATACATTTACAACGAAGGTGCCACTGGCATTACCAGTTATTTGGGTGAGTTCAATATTTACCGGCATCGCGCCCCCGCTCAGTGACCAACTGTTGGGGGCAGAACCAGCCGGTTGAAGCTCACCGTTTAAGGTGCCGAAGGGTACGGTTTGGCCGCAGATAACCAGAGATTCCTCGCAGTAAACGGGAACATTAGCTGCTGCGCCGCCTACGTTTGAGGAGACACCAGTTCCTCCCGCAAAACTTATTAGAGAAGTCGGGCACGCGGTGCTTTGTCCGGCGAAGGCACAACTGAGGAGCCCGACGCCAAAAATTTGTCCGAAAAACGTCGGAGGCACCTCATTTCCTGAAAGTGGCGGGTTTATCAGCGTGACCGGCAAAAACCCAGTCGAAGCAGAGGTGCCTGGTTCGATAATACCCCCTTGCTCTTTACTAGACCAAATATCTGGCAGAGGAGTAGTGAACAGGGGTGAGACGAGACTTGCGATAAGCGGGGTAGTGGTGCCGGTAGTGCTGAGGCCTAAGCCTTTAGGCACCATAGCGGTCGCTTGCAGGGTCACAGTGTCTGGGCAGATAGTACATTTGCTCAGGTCTGTGCAGCCAACGGTGCAGCCGGAGACGATAGTCGGCGTAAAGGTCAACGTAACATCCGCCCCCCCGTCGTCCGGAATGGTCGGATCGGAAGAAGCGGTCGCGCTTTTTGCGGGTGTGCCGACGGGTATCTGGGTGCTCCCCATGCCGGCTAACGCGCCCGACTCAGCGCTCCCGCCGCCGCCTTGCCAACTAGCAACCGGAGTCGTAGGCGGGATGACCTCCGGAGTAGAAGGGGTGGTGAGATTTATCGTGATCGTAGTAGGCGAGGAGATATTGTAACCGTCAGTCACGGTGTATTTCGCGGTGATGGGGTTGGGGACGTTGCAGGCCGGCGTGGCTAAGTTGTCGCCGTCGGGCAGGTGTCATAGATGATGCCTTGGGGAACTTCGGGCGCGACGGCCGGATTGAGATCCCAGGCCAGATAATCGCCATTTTCAGTTATACTCAACAGACCGACCTGGTGCATTTGATTACTGGCATCGGTGTATTCGGGTTGCTGGGTAATGGTTGAGTAACCGAAATTGATTTCGGCGCCATTCACCAGAAGAAAACCTGCGGAGTCGTCCGGCAGGTCGTTTTGGAGTGCGTTCATCGAGTACACTGAACTGGCTGAGTGAGTCGGATCCAGGAAAGAATACTTGTCGGCGGCCCCCACCGGCCCGATTACGGTTACGGTAGTGCTCCCCGTCAGTGGTTTTTGTGTGGCGGGATTAATGATCGAGGGATCAGTGACCGTCGCTGTCTGTTGCCCCTGCGTGGTGAATCCATTCAGTGAAGCAGTGAAACGACCCGGAGTGCTCGTTATCGGTAAATGCGCCAGAGGGTCTGTCGTGGTCCACTGCAAGTGTCGCTCGAAGTGACGTGATTGCCGTAGGCGTCGACGAGAAACGCGCCCGCGCTGCCTCCAAACGGGTCGGTCCATTGATACGCCGGCTGTGGATTAGGGCTTATAACGACCTGAATGCTCGCGGTCTGCGCCGCAGAGATGGTGACGTCTTCTGTACCGGTGATAGCAGGGTTCACGGAATCGGTCGCGGTCACCGACTGTGGCCCGGACGTCCTAAGCGAGGTTAGCGCCGATGCCACGCCTAGCGAGGCCATCACGCTGTTTGGGTTAATAACCGCCTGCGAATCGCTGGTAGTGAAGTTGACGGTTCCGCCGTAGCCAGCCATGACGTTACCGAAGATATCGTAGGCGGTCGCGGTTGCAGTCTGAGGTGTTCCCGCCATCGCGCTCACGAGTCCGGTCACGGCCAGGCGCGCCGCCCCAGCCGGACTAACCGTTATCGTATCCATCCCGGTGATTGCTGGGTTCGCGGAATCAGTTGCGGTCACCGACTGTGTCCCTGCAGTCTTGAACGCTACGCCGAACGACGCCAGACCGTCGGCAGCCATCTCGGTAGTGGCGGACAGCACCCCGGTCTGTGGGTCGCTGGAGGCGAAGTCCACGGTCCCGTTGTAGCCGGTCGCGACATTGTCATACTGGTCAACTGCGGTAACCATACCGAGCTGCGATACACCGGCAAATACATTCGCGAGACCGGTAACGGTGAAACGCGCCGCTGGACCAGGATTCACCGTAACTGTTGGCTGAACGGGCACCTCCGCCCCGTTCACCAACGTCGTGAAGCTATAGTTTCCGGCCATGGTGGCTGCGTTCGCCTTGGCAGTCCCGCCCCCGTAAACGACCTGGAATGTGCCCCGGTGCCCAACGCATTTAAAGTCGATCAGCATCGTGCCGTCCGAGGCGCTCGCCACACTGGCCGATTGGCATGTGCCGCTGTTGGCCACCACGAATCCCGGTAGTGAAGGGTTCGATGCTTGGGGCGGTGACCACGGCCCGCCCAATGATGGCGGAACCTCGATCGAAACGCTCCCCTTGGCGTTAACCGAATTAAAAGTGAAGTTCAAAGCGGTCGCCAAGCCCGCCGTCACGGAACCCGGCGCAACCGACACGGACGCTGGCGTCGGCCCGATACCCTGTCCTTCGAGCTCAAGGTGTTGAGGGCCCTTTCGCGCTGAGAGGGTGAACGTCAGGCCCTCCTTTTGCTTTACCTTCTCGGTGGTGGTCGGTTTGAACGCGATATCGACCTGGCACGTACCACTTGCCGGTATCGAACCAACGCAGCTGTCGCTGTCGCTGACCTCGAAGAAGGGCGCTGACACAACGACGCTCGTGATCGTAATCGAGGCCGTACTGGAGGGATTGGTGACCTCTACGGTCTGCGGAGCACTCGTGAGCCCAACGATGACCTTTCCAAACTTGACACCCTCACTCGGTGAGAGAACCAGCTTGGGAGCTTTGGCTTGCGTATTGTCTGCCGACTGCGCCAACACGGGATGCGCAAACACGGTCAGCAGAAGCGACAGCGAAAAAGCGAGAGCCGCGATCGTGCGTGGGACAGTTTTTGAACTCCCGACGTCTGCTTCTATATGGCGCAACACTAGCCTCGTTGGCAGCTGTCAGATCGGCGCCTTTACTACGAGCCGCCGATTGCCAAAGCGCTGTGTAGCCTGTCGGCGCATGCGATCTCAATGTACAAATGTTCCAGACAGGTTATAACTGTCAGCGATAGGACGGGCCGGGAGGCAAGGAATGTGTCTCTAGCGATCCGTCAGCTATGCTGAGGCCGGGTAGCTGATGAATTCGAGGAGGTTGCCGTCGGGATCGCGGAAGTAGACGCTGATGCCCTTGCCGCGACCGCCCAGGCGCGGTATCGGTCCTTCCTCGACCTCGATGCTGTTGCGCCGTAGATGCTCGATGGCGGAGTCGGGCGTGCCCGGCCATACGAAGCAGTAGTCGCCGCCACCGATCATCGGATGGGTCGCCTTCAGCGTGATCTTGTTGTCCGGCGGGTGCAGATTGAACCGGTTGCGTCCGAAACTCATGCTGACGATCGGCCACTTGCCCGCGCGCCATTGCTCCAGGCCGTCAGCCTTCGCACCGAATACGCGCACATAAAATTCCACCGAGCGTTCGATGTCAGCCACCGGCATCGCGACATGATCAATATCGATTTCCATGAGAATCTCTCCTCAGACTGGATGCTGGAGGAAGGTCAGCTCGACCGCGACCGCGGGCGCCTCGGACGGCGGACCTCCGGCTGAGAAGAAGGCGCCGGCGAGCGCGAGCGGCGTCTCGCTGCGCAACCATACCGCGCGCCGGTACGGCTCGCCACGAAACGACGGCTTGCGATATACGATGCGCGCGCGGGCCGCGAACATCCGTTGGAGGTCATGCCCCGCAGTGGGCATCAGGTCGGCGACGTATTCCTCCATCGCACGAAGATACGCCGTTCCATTGATGTGCCGATTCGGATCGGTCTGGCCGTAGTGCCACGCGTGAGTTTGTGTTTCGATGAATTCCGGCGTGCGCGCGAGGTCGATGATCGCATCGACGCCCGGAATTTCGATGATGCGCGCCGGCTGCGCTCCCAGTCCCAGCTCCGGCGGCAGCGAGGTGACGCGGCGGCGCGCGGGATCGGGATCGTAGCGCGTGAATACGTTGAGCATCCGCGCACTGGCGAGCTGCGCTCGGGCCGCGTCGAGGATGACATGGCGTCCCTCGCGCACCAGATGACGCACGGCGCCGGAGGCATCGAGCGACCTCCCGAGAAAAGATTGGCCTCGAATAGTCACTCGCGCGGCCGGATCGCATGGAAGGTCGCGAGTTTCCAACTCGACATACACCAGCGGGGTGAAGATGCCGGCCGCCTTCTCGAAATCGTGCAGGCCGGCGAGGATGCGCTGCCACGGTGCGAAGTGCGAGCGCCCGGTGTATTCCGAAACCGACGCAAGCTTGATGCTGCGATTTTCGGTCAGGGTCTGGAAGTGAACCGGCTCGCGCATCCGCGTGCGCATGATCCGATCGGCGGGGTTCGCGAGGGGTTTTGCCATAGCTGCGCGGCAGGCTGCTAACGCTGGCGACTCATCATGCGAGAGTCGACGTACGCGACGAGCTCGCCGTTTTGATTGGTGAGCGTCGAGCGGATCACGGTGAAGGTCATGGTGCCGGTGCGCCCGGTTTTTTCGTAGGTTTCCTTGACTTCGGTGGTGACCGAAATCGAGTCGCCAGGACGAATCGGGGTTTTCAGCTCCAGGTCGATGCCGGCCATCAGGCTGCCGCGCGGAAAGAGATTCCGCTCCGCAGAGCCTTCACCGCGCCGGATCAATGTCGCAAACCACGGTGGTGCGATGATTCCGCCGTAGGGCCCGGCCTGTGCGGCGATCGGATCGAGATAGAGCGGATTAAGGTCGCCGATCGCGATGCAATAGTTCGCGATCTTTTCCGCCGTCACCTCGACTGGAGCCTCGCTTAGGAATCGGCGCGCGGGATTGGTTTCGTTTTCCTTCATTTTACGTTTTCAACGATTGCCGCCCGGGCCGGCGAGCAAGATAACGTGCGGTTCGCGATTCACACCCAGGATGGTATCACGAATCAAGAACAGCCCGGATTCGTCTGGCCATTCGTATCGAAAAACTTGAGGCTCAGCAAAGCAGCGCTGCTGCCCAAGATGTAATCGGCGGCGTGTTCTGAAAGCAGAAGGGCTGGGCACATGCGCGGAGGTCTCGGTGGCGGTTATCCAGATATAGTTTGCAACGAGCTCGAGGTTGCACCTGAAATTACGATCATATACGCCTTGGCCGTCGGCTATCCCGCCCCCGACTTCCCGACCAACAAATTGGGCATCGGGCGCGACCCGGTCGCGAAGCACCTCGTGTTCCTCGACGGGTTAAGCCGGGGGGCATGGCGGATAGAGAGGGCACCCGCATGACATCGTGCAGTTGCCTTGCGGTTGTGAGTTAACGGAGGATCACGCCAATGCCTGATGGAAACTCGCCTGAGTCCGCTGGCAAATCCCTCCACGATCCGGCGCCATCTGCACCGACGCCGGAGGCCGATGCGCCAAACGCGCACGCCCCAACCGGGAAGCAGCTTCAAAGGCGGCAGTTGTGGATGTGGATCGGCGGCGGTGTGCTTGTCCTTTTGGCGCTATACGAGGCCATCCCATGGGCCATCACTGCCTTCAGAACAGAGTCGACAGACGACGCCTACGTTAACGGACACGTGACGTTTGTGGCGCCGCGGGTGCCCGGCCAAGTCGTGCGTGCGCTGGTGGACGACAACAATCGGGTGCGCAAGGGCACCCTGCTTGTGCAGCTTGACAAGGAACCATACCAGGTCAAGGTCGAAATCGCGCAAGCTGCGCTGTCGGTGGCGCAGGCCGGCAACGTCACTGCACAAGCGAAAGTTCGGGGCCTTGAGAGTCTGGCGCGCAGCCAACGGTTCGATCTGGCAAATGCGATGCACAACCTCAACGACCAGGTCGCCGACCTGCACTCCAAAGTAGACGCCCTTGAAGCCGCCAATGCCACCTTGATCAAGACGCAGGCCGACTTCGGGCGGGAGAAGCAGCTGTACCAACAGCAGGTCATATCAAGATCTGAGTTCG
>JBAPSR010000128.1:0-11082 GCA_049281755.1 Binataceae bacterium (SeqCode) | reverse complement strand
CGCCGGTCCGGACGCGCGTCGGCGTACGCGAGAATTTTGCGGCCGGACCGACAATCGGCGCGCTCGCCCCGCCCTCCTGCGCGGTCGGCTGCATCATGTCGCGCGCGAGCACGTGTGGGTCGCGCGCCGCGTCGGCGTAGGTCTGGACGGGTTCGCACGCGATCGCCTCGCGCGCGCAAATTTCGACGATTTGCTCGACCGTGCGCTCGGAGCACCATCGCGCAACCATCGCGTTGCATTCGCCGCGGTGCGTGATGCGCTGCGCGATGCGCGCGTATTCCGGATCGTCGCCAAGCTCAGGCCGGCCGACCAGCCGCGCCAGCACCTTCCAGTGCGAATCGAGCAGCGTCCCCAGCATTACGATTCCGTCGCGGCAATGAAATGTGTTCGCAGGCACCGAGAATCCGAACTCGTTGCCCATTCGCGGCGGCGCAAGCCCGAGCGCGCCTAGCATAGGATAGCCGTTGGATTGAAAAAGCATCGCGTCGAGCAGCGCGACGTCGCAATGCTGCCCCTCGCCGGTCATCGCGCGATGCCGCAGTGCGGCCAGCGCGGCGATCGCACCGTGGAGTCCGGCCAGATCGTCGCACAGAAAAGTCGGCGCCTTGGTTGGGCTGCCGTCGACGGCGCCGTTGAGCGACATGAATCCCGACAGCGCCTGCGCCAGCGGATCGTATCCGACCCGATCGTGAATCGGTCCGAACTGGCCGAACCCGCTGATCGACACGTAGATGATGTCGGGCTTGACGCGGCGGCATTCTGCGAACCCGACGCCCCACTTGTCGAACGTGCCGGGACGAAAGTTCTGCACGACGATGTCGCTCCGTTGCGCCAGTGCGAGAAAAATTTCGCGACCGCGCGGAGTACGCAGATCGAGCGTCAGGCTGCGCTTGTTCCGATTGACGGTGGCCTGCGCGAAGCTGACCGGCGGATTGGTGCCGGGCAGAAACGGCGGCAGGCGGCGCGCGACTTCGCCCTGCGGATCTTCGACCTTGATCACGTCGGCGCCAAGATCGGCGAGCACGCACGCGCACATCGGTCCGGCCCAACTGGTAGTCGCCTCGACGACGCGCACGCCGGCCAGCGGGCCCGGAATATCACCGCGCGCATCGCGAAAGAATTCGGATTTTTCCATCGCCGCTCCCTCGTCCGGAATCGCTCGCGAATCCTACTGCGCGCGGAGGCGGGCGACAATCAGCTCGATGGCGCAGCGACAGGCGCGCGCGTAGGTTTAGCTGTGTTTGGATCGGGAGGAAAAATAGGCGATGGCGGAAGCGCAGTTCTATGTCGGAGTGCACGGGGTGCTTGCCAACCGCGGGCGGATGCTGGTGCTGCGGCGCGCGCCGACGATGCGCTACGCTCCGGGAGCATGGGATCTGCCGGGCGGGCATCTGGCAATCGGCGAGAGCGCCGAGGAGTGCCTGCTTCGCGAGGTGAAAGAGGAAACCGCGCTCGACGTCGCGCTCGAGGGGCTGCTCGGCGTCAACACGATGATCGGCCAGCCGTACCTGCAGGTGATATACGCGTGCCGGCTGAGCGTTTATCAGGCTGTGCGACTGCGGCCCGACGAGCACGTTGAGTCCTCGTGGGTAAAGCCGGCGGAGCTCGCCACGATGGACACGATTGCGTACCTGGCGGGCATTCTGAAGCGCGGGATGCTGGCGTACCTCAAGTAGCGCACGCGCGCGAGGTCATTTGCTCCGCGCGAGCATACGGCCGCGCCAGTAGCCGAAGAAGTTGGCGCACTCGAGTTCATGAAAGATCGCGCGTTCGGAGTCGCCGCGTAGAGCGGCGGCGGCCATCCGGGCGGCGTTGCGAATCAGTTTGCCGGGATGATTATGATGCCGGCCGCCGGCAAACGCGCTGCCCACTCCGTACGCGAAGCTCTTGCGGCGCAGGTACGCGCGCGTCATCCGCTCGGCGGGGATCAGATGATTCACGATCGCACGCGGCGCAAAACCCATCCGTCCGCCGCGCGCGATTATGCGCGCGAACAGTTCGGTATCCTCGCCCGACATCGGATTGCCGCCGACGTTGCCAAGATCCTCGCGGAAATTTCCGAACCGCGTAAGCGCCTCGCGCCGGAGTCCGACATTGGCGCTGAAGTAGTTCGCCAGATTCTCCGCGCGCTCCGCGGTCTCGGCTTCGATTCTCTGGCGGTCGTGCACCGCGAGTTTTACCCACAGACTCCGCCCGAGCCACGACGGCGGCGCGCAGGTCCATCTCGGCAACACCATCCCGCACGCGCCGTCGAGGGCGCGCCCGCATAGTGCGGAGAGCATCTCGATCGCCCATGAAGTTTCGGCCAGCGCGTCATCGTCGATAAAGAAAATGAACTCGGACTGCGACTCCGCAATCGCTCGATTGCGGGCGAAGCTCGAACCCAGGCGCTGCTCGAACACGCGGCGGACCAGAAACGGCGCGGATTTCGCGCAGGCCTCGATCGTGGCGGGCGTCGCGTCGGTCGAGCCATTATCGACGACGATACAATCGAGCTCGGCGCCTGCTGGAATCGCGAGTGCGGCGATACTGCTGAGCGTCGCCTTGAGCGTAGCGGCGCGGTTGTGCGTCGGAATCGCGACCGTGATTGTGGTTGCCAAAGTTCAGAGCCCCGCGCATCGAGCGCAGTCCCGATAATAGCCGAACCGCGCCAGCCGCCGGAAATTCCGGCATGCGGGCGCGGTTCGGGATCTAATCAGCGGTTGTGCAGCCTACTTCTTCTGCGGCGGAGGTGGCGGCGGCAGCGCGGCCTGTGACGGTGCTCCGCTCGCAGCCGCAGACGCGGCGGCGGCAGGCGTTGCCGACTCGGACGGCGTGGGGGTGGGAGGCTTCGGCAGCGGCGCGCTCGACTGCGTAAAGACAATCGACGTCACATTGAGATCCGGCGTTGCCTTCTGCTGGATGTCGGGCGGCGCGGTCAGCTTAAAGCCGAAGTTGCGCGTCTCGCCTGGAACGAACGGCAGCACCGGGCGCGCAAAGTCGGTGAACTCCAGCGGCGTCGCGATCGGGACGTGAACCTCGGTGAAGACCTGCTGCTTCTTTTTGCCCTTGCCTTCGGAATAGGTGACGGTGAACTGCACTTCGTCGATCGCCTTGTCACCGCCGTTGGTCATCTTGCCGAAGATCGCCGGCACGCGCGACTCCGACATCTTCATGTCCACGTCGGACAGCGCGATCTTGGGGATATAGGCCTGCGCGTCGGGAATCTGGTTCTTCGCGTTCTGAACGTCGGTGAGCTCGCGGTTGTAGATGAATTTGGTGCCAGCGTTGCCGGTGGCCTGCTCCTGGTCGAGCGCGGCGATAGCCTGCTGATAGAGGCCGATCGCCTTGTCGTAGTCGTGCTGATGGTAGGCGGCGATCGCGTCGGTGTGGATTTTCTTGATCTTGTCCTGGGCCGGAAAATCCACGAAGACTCGCCATTCGCCGCCGTGCTGCACCAGCGCGATATTGTCGTCGTAGGTCAGCTTCGGATAGCTCTTGTCGTTGATTTGCTTCTGCGCGACCGAGTCGGGCGTGTCGTTGGCTCCGAGCGTCGCGTCGATCGTGCGCTCCCACAGCGGCAGGTCGGGACGCGTCACATGCACCGTGACGTTGGCCTTGTCGCCGTCAACCTTGGTGTCGCCGACTTCGAAATCGACCGCGTGCAGGATGGTCTTGAACCAGTCCTTGCTGACGTCGGGCGCCAGCGGAATCTCGCTCAGGAATTGGTCCATCGTGCGATCGACCTGATCCTGATGGGTCAGCGCCTGGTAGCAGGCGGGATAGTTGAACAGCTTGAGCGAATCGAGATAGTTCCCCGCCGCGCGCTGCGGCGTGTGGCCGCATCCGACGATGACCGCGGCGCACAGCGCCGCTATCGCGAAGCTTCTGGTTCGAGCAAGTTTGATAGTCTTCAAGAAACCCACCTCCACGGTCGGCAAACGCTAGGATTCTAATGTCTCGGCGGTCAAAAACAAGGGCGTGCGCCACGCACCGCGCTACGCCTGCGCCGGCATCTGCTTGAGCTCGACCACGTTTCCCTCTGGATCACGCACGTAAAGCGACAGTCCCATCCCGCGCGCTCCATAGCGCTGGACCGGCTCGCCCAGCACCTCGACGCCGCTTTGGCGCAGCTCGGCGGCCAAAGCAGCAAGATCGCGCGCCTCGATACCGAGGCAGAAGTGATCTACGTTCGCGCCGTCTTCGACGCGCGGATGATCCGCTGGGACCAGGTCGATCATGCTGCGTCCCGCGCGTAGCTGGACCAGTCCAAGCTGTGCAAGCCTGCGCTCTTCGCTCAGGCCCAGAACGCGGGTGTAGAAATCCAGTGTGCGCTCGAGCGTACGGCATCGCAGCACGACGTGATCCAGTTCCGCGACTTTCAGCTCTGCCGACATAGTAATCGCTCCGTTGCCAGGCGCTTCTTTTCAACGCTCGACCGGCATCTTCGCATCCACCCATTCGAGCATCCCGCCCTTGAGATTCCAGACGCGGTCAAAACCGAGGCCGGTCAAAATCGCCGCGGCGGTGGCGCTGCGAACTCCAACTCTGCAGATCGCGACTATATCGCGCTCGCGAAATTGCATGAGTTCACCGGCGCGATCGGCCAATTCCGCGAGCGGGAAGAGAATCGCACCTGCAATATGGCCCAGCTCGCCGTGGAATTCGCCGGCCTCGCGCACATCGATCAGCATCGGCGGCGTCGCACCGGCGATCCGGTCGCGAAGCTCCGACGGCGAGAGTTGGCGAACTGCGTTTAGTTGCGCAAGATCCGGAAACTTTATCTGTCCCGCCTCGACCTCTGACTGATTCGGCTGCAGCGCCTCCTGTATTCCGTCGGGCAGTGGCAGTCCGAGGTTGGACATTATCGCGACATACTCTTCGCGGGTCTTTCCAGCCAGCCGCGGGTTCGATCGCTTTTCCTCGCCGATCGTTGATTGCTTATGGCCGCGGTAATCATGGGCTGGCAAAACGATTGTCGCGTCGGGCAGCGTGAATAAACGAGTGGCAATCGAATCGTATTGCTGGCCCGCCTCGCCGCCGGCGAAATCCGCGCGTCCGGTTCCGTGGATCAGCAGGCAATCGCCAGTGAGCACATGGCCGTCGGCTTGGAGGCTTATCGAATCGGGGGTGTGGCCGGGCGTATAAAGCACGCGCAGGATCGTGTCGCCGACCGCAAGCGTCTGCCCATCGTCGACGTGAATCGCAACCTGGGGCGACGACGCCCGGCGATGCATTACCACCGCCGCTCCGGTCAGATCCGCGAGCTCGGTCGCGCCGCTGCGGTGATCGGCATGAGTGTGGGTGTCTATGATGAACTCGAGATCGAGGCGGTGATACGCGAGAACGCCAAGGTAGCGTGCGATTTCATCACGCCGCGGATCGACCAGCGCCGCCTTGCGCGACGCGCGCGACGCGATGAGATAGCATTTGCACTTGGCGTAGTTGAGCTCGAGCAAGAGCATCGCGCCGTTCATGGCTCGGACTATATCGCCGTGCGCAGGCTCGTGTGAACCGCTAATTTGCCGCTTAATTACCTGCTATGCGGCGCAGGTTTTTGAGGGTCCATCAGCCGCTGAACGCACCTGCTGAATGCGAAAGATCCTCGACCTCGGATGAATCCACACAGCGCAATAGCGCTTGCGATCTTCGCGCTGACCTACTTCGTTCTCGCCGTCGGCGAGCTGCCATTCCTGCGCATCGACCGCACCGGCGCCGCGCTCGCGGGGGCGGTCGCGATGGTGGCGGCAGGAGTGCTGTCCGAGCAGGCGGCGATCAGCGCGATCGACTTTCATACGATCGCGCTGCTGCTCGGGATGATGATCGTGGTCGCGAATCTGCGTCTGTCTGGCGCGTTCCAACTCTTCGCGCGCGCGCTGCTCGACCGCGCCGAGACGGGCTACGGCCTGCTTGCGATGACTGTGGCGGTGTCGGGCGTGCTCGCGGCGTTTTTCATCAACGATGTCGTCTGCCTTGCGCTGACTCCCCTGCTGATCGACGCGACTGAGATGCTGGGCGTTGAGCCGGTGCCGTTCCTGCTCGCACTCGCGACGGCGAGCAATATCGGCAGCGCCGCGACGATCACCGGCAATCCGCAGAACATGATCGTCGCCGGCTTTGCGCATCTCGGATACCTGCCGTTCGCAATTCACCTGGCGCCGTCGGCAATTCTCGGATTGGTGATCGACTTCGCGATTCTTGCTTTCGTTTATCGTGGGTCGCTCGGAAAACTGCGGCGCCCGGCTGACGCCGAAACACCTGCGGTGCCCGACGCGAATCGTTTCCTGATGATCAAATCCACCGCCGTCGCGATTGCCGTGCTCGGTTTGTTCGTCGCCGGTTTTCCGACTCATCTGGTCGCGATGGGTGCGGGCGTGTTGCTGCTGTTCACGCGCCGAATCAAACCCGAACGCGTTTACGCCCTTATCGACTGGACGATGCTCGCGATGTTCACGGGGCTGTTCATCGTGGTAGCCGGGTTTCAAACCACCGGCCTCCAGGATGAAATCATCAGATGGGCCGGCGTCGGGGCGCTGGCGAATCCACTCGCGCTTTCCGCCGTTACCGCGCTGCTCTCGAACCTGGTGAGCAACGTGCCTGCCGTACTGCTGTTTCGCCCGCTTTATCCTCTGCTCGGCGGAACGCGCGAAGTCGCGCTGGTGATCGCGAGCTCGAGCACGATGGCCGGAAACCTGACCATCGTGGGATCAATGGCGAACCTGATCGTGATCGAGCAGGCGCGCGCACGCGGAGTCCGGATAAGTTTCTGGGAGTATCTGCGGGTAGGCCTCCCGATCGCGATACTGACGCTGCTGGTCAATGCCGCGCTTGCGGCTGCGCACTTTTGATCGCGCGATCGAATTGCGGCGGAAACGCGAAGCGCCGCACCTCGGCGGCGTCCACCGCCTCCGATACCATCCGCGCGAAATCCAGCCGCGCCTCCGCTGCCTCGACCTCATCGAGCCGCGCGTGGGTCTCCGGATGCGCGGGCACGAACAGCGTGCAGCAATCTTCGTCGGGAAGAATCGAGGTTTCGAAAGTGCCGAGCACACGAGCCTGATCGATGATCTCGTTCTTGTCGCTGCCGACCAGCGGACGCAGGATCGGGATGCTCGCGGCGTTTTCGATCACCGCCATGTTGTCGAGCGTCTGCGAGGCGACCTGTCCCAGGCTCTCGCCCGTGACCAGCGCGGTGGCGCGCGTTTTCGCAGCCAGCGCACACGCGATCCGCACCATCAGACGGCGGTAGAGAATCACGCGCAACGGGCGCAGCGAACTCGCGACGATCTCGCGCTGGAAATTTCCGAACGCAACCAGCGCCAACGTCGACGACGACTGATAGCGTGTTAGATGCGTCACCAACTCGCAGGCTTTGTCGCGGCTCGCCGGCGAGACGAGGGGATGCGCATGAAAGTGGACGAAGTCGAGCTTGAGCCCCCGGCGCATCATCCGAAACGCCGCGACCGGCGAATCGATTCCGCCGGAGAGCAGCGCGACCGCGCGACCCGAAACTCCGACCGGCAATCCGCCCGCTCCTGGAATCTTCCCCGCTGAGAGGAACGCGCCGGTGGCGAGCATCTCGATCGAGATCACCAACTCGGGATGGTTAAGATTGACCTCATATCCCAGCTCGTCCTGCACCGCGCCCCCGACCTCGCGATCGATCTCCATCGAGTTCATCGCAAAGCGCTTGTCGCCTCGGCGCGTGGTCACGCGGAAGGTGCGCGCGGGATGCTCTCGCGCCCGCGCGATCGCCTCGCGCTTGATCGCTTCGAGCTCGAGCGGAACCTGGTAGCTGAGCGAGAAATTCTGCAAACCGAACACCAGCCCCGCACGCTCGATCACGGTCGCGTCGGCGACCCCGTCGGGAATCTCGGCGATCACGCGCGGACCCTCGCCGCGCATCTTGCCGATCCCGATGTCGGCGAACACCGCGCGCAGGTTGTGGCGCAATTGATCGACGAAGCGCCACTGGTTGCGCCCCTTAAGCGCAATCTCGTGATATCTGCCGATTAGATAACGCATCGTAGAATCCGCGCGTGCCGCCTCGAATCGCGCGGCGCCGCGCATCGGAGCTTAGCTGCGCTCCAGCGTCGAACCAAACCCCAAGCCTTGCAAGCGCGCCGCCGCCACAGGATTATCTCATGCGATGCAGGCATCCAGCGCAAACCTCCGAATCGCCAAATTCGCAGACCTCTCAATGGCGGCAGGATCGCGCGCATGAGCGCCGCCTCCGACTTCACCGGCAATGTCGAGCGGTTGCGCGCGCATCTGGCGAAGACCAAACCTCCTCCGCGCGATCTGCTCGCGAACAATCGCAAGGGCGCCGCTGTCCTGATCCCCATTCTCGAACGCGCCGGCGAACTGCGCGTCGTGTATATCCGCCGATCCGATCACGTCGAGAGCCATCGCGGACAGGTAGCCTTTCCGGGCGGGCGGGTCGATCCCGGCGACGCGACCCTGCTCGACACGGCGCTGCGCGAAGCCCATGAGGAAGTCGCGATTCCTCCTCACGCGGTCGATGTGCTCGGCGCTTTCCCGGTCGAGAGCACGCTCACCAGCGGGATTATCGTCGCACCGTTCGCGGGTGTGATCGCCGCAAGCACTCCGATGCGGCCGAGTCCCGACGAAGTCGCGGAGATCTTCGAAGTCCCGCTGAGCGCGCTGCGCGACCCGCGCTTTCGCGGCGATTACGAATGGAAGCGCGAAGGCAAAGGCGCGGCCGCGTCGAAGTTTCCCGCGATCTTATATGCAGGACAGACCATCTGGGGACTCACGCTCCGAATCACGCTGGATCTGCTCGCGATACTCGACGCGTGACGCGTAGCGCCTGCGCGGATTCCACGGCCGCTTGTATTTGCACTCCGAATGTAATAACTATCGCGCATGGCAAGTTTGCAGATCCTCCCCGCCGACGGCCGCGCTGCACGCGGTCATCGTGCTCGCGCCGCGGTCGCAGCCGCGATGCTCGATCTGCTGAACGATGGAGTCGTTAAGCCGACTGCCGCGCAAATCGCCGCGCGCGCGGGGGTCTCGCTGCGGCTGGTTTTTCATCATTTCGAAGACCTGGAAGCGGTTCTCGCCGACGCCGCCGATCTGCAGTTCGAGCGCCTGCGCCCGCTAATCCGATCGGTCTCGCCGTCGCTCGCGTTCGACCGCCGCGTCGTGGAGTTCGTGCGAATTCGCACCGAGCTTCATGAGGCGGTATCGCCGGTCCGCCGCGCATCGATTCGGCTCGAGCCGTTCTCACCCGTGATTGTCGAGCGGCTGGTCAATGCGCGCGCGATCCTGCGCAACGAAGCGGGGCTCGTGTTTCGAAGCGAACTCGCGACGCTCCCTGCCGCCGAGCGGCGTGATGCGCTGGCCGCCCTTGAGGCAGTCAGCGCATGGGAAACGTGGGAAGTGATGCGCACGCAGCAGGGTCTGAGCCCCACGCAGGCGCGCAAGGCCATCGCGCACACGATCACCGCTATTTTGCACGAGCAATGGAAAACTTCATCCAACGCTTGAAGAATAGACCGTAAGGTAAAAGACTAGTATGGGACGCAAAATTCTCTTTATCACGACCGATCAGCAGCGTTACGACTCGCTGGGATGCAACGGCGGCAAAATCGCGCAGACTCCGAATATCGATCGCCTCGCCGCCACCGGCATCAACTACCGCCGCGCGCACAACCAGAACGTGGTCTGCATGCCCGCACGCGCCACGATGATCACCGGCCAGTACGTGCGCACTCACGGCGTCTTCGCCAATGGCGTCGCGCTGCCGGCCGACGCTCCGAACGCTGCGGCATGGCTTCATGAAAAGGCGGGATACCGCACCGCGCTGCTCGGCAAGGCGCATTTCGAGCCTGCCTTCGACCTTCAAGGGCGATGGTTTGAGAATGCGATGGCGCGCAAGGGCTCAACCGGCCCGTATCGCGGCTTCGAACGGATGGAACTCGCGATGCACGGGCCCGTCGGCGGATGGCATTACTCGCTGTGGCTGCAGCAAAACCATCCAGAAGATATCGGTGGCTTCGCCCCGCTGCTGACTGCGCAGGCTGGCGGCGATACTGGCGCGCCCGAGGTCAAGTACAATCCGATTCCGCGCGAGCACTATCACACCGATTGGGTGGCAGAGCGTACGCTCGCGTTTCTCGATTCGCTCGATACGAATGAAGACTGGTTCGTGTGGATGAGCTTTCCCGATCCGCATCATCCCTGGGATCCACCTGAGAAAGAAGCGCGGCGCATCAACTGGCGCGATCTCGATCTGCCCGCGGGCTATCCGCGCTCGCGCGAGCAGGCAGAAAAAATCCTCGCGCAGAAGCCGCGGCACTGGCTCGATTGGTACGAAGGCCGCTTCAACAATCCCGAGGGCGGACCCATGAGCTTCGTGCCCGCTCGGATGACGCCCGACCAGGTGCGCGAAGTCAACGCGATGACTCATGTCGAGAACGAGCTTATCGATCAGGCCGTCGGCCGCGTTATGGCGCGAGTCGCGGAGCGCGGATGGGACGCCGACACCGACGTTATTTTCACCACCGATCACGGCGAGTTGCAGGGCGATTTCGGCCTGCTTTACAAGGGCCCCTACCACGTTGACGCGCTGATGCATCTGCCGATGATCTGGCGGCCGGCGCCGTCGGCGAAGATCGCATCCGCGCAAATCAACGAGCCGGTCGGCCAACTCGATCTCGCGCCGACATTTTGCAAAATCGCGGGCGCGCCCATCCCCGATTGGATCCAGGGCAAGCCGCTCCCGACTGCGTCCGGCTCCGGCCGCGAGCGCGTCATCACCGAATGGGACAGCCAGTTCAAGCAACTCGGGATGCATCTGCGGACGATCTATCGCGACGGATGGGTCTGCACGGTTTACGAAAAATCCACCCGCGATGTCGGCTACGACATCGACCAGGTTCCGGCACTCCTGCGCGGCACGCAGACGATCCTCGACATCCGCTACGACGGAACCGAGGGCGAGCTCTACAACCTGAATGAGGATCCAAAGCAGTGGCGCAATCTCTGGAACGACGCGGGCTACAAGAAGATGAGGTCCGACCTGATCGCCGACCTTTATGATCATTTGCCGAAGCCGCGCGATCCGCAGCTTCCGGTTGA
>JBAPSR010000127.1:0-3454 GCA_049281755.1 Binataceae bacterium (SeqCode) | reverse complement strand
TCGAGCTGATCGTGCTGCGCCGAGGTGAGCGTCAGCATCTCGGTCATCCGGTCGAGCAGCGGACGATAAATCACGATCGGGATAAGCGGCGTGCCGAGTTCGCCGGCGCATCCGGGCATCGGACCGTCGTCGAAGCGATGATGGCGTTCGGCGGTGATCTGGTCGAGCTTGGTCTTCTGCGCGGGAGTGAGAATCGCGTCGAAGCCCTTGCGGAAGTCGCTTTCGATATTGGCAAGATTGGCCTGAAACGCCTTGATGCGCGGCTGCAGCTCGGCGAGCCTAGCGCGCATTTCATCGGGCGACATACGACCTTTGCCGAAGAAATCTTCGCGGCCAAAGTGATGGGAATGATGATGCGGATATTCGCCGAGCACGCGCGGGCCCTCGAACTCGCCCATCAGCGGAATCGGCGGCGGCGGAAACGGACGGCTGCGCTGGGTCCATACTCCAATCAGCAATCCGCTGACGAACAGCACGACGGTAATGATGATGGTCTGGAGGCGGTCGCTCATGGGGTTTCTTCCAGCGCGACGATCTGATTCGTAGTACTGGACCATTGCGCCAGGTTCGCGCTGCTGGTGACCGCGGTAATCGCCAGGTGGCCTGCGATTACCAATGCGATACAGGCCGCGCCGGTTATAGTCATCAGGCGCCGCTCGGTAGAGCCGCGCGCGAGCGCGCGTGCGTCGGCGACCACGCGGCTCGAGAAGCCAGAGGGCAGATGGCGTCCCGCTTCGCGCCGTTGTGAGTATCCAAATCTAGTAGTCATTTGATTCCTCGGCCGGATTGGCGGCGGCGGATTCGCGGCGGCCGGCATTCGCCGGCTCGCGCTGGATCTCGCGCAGCTCATCCGCGGTGATTTTTTCGCGTAAAAATTCGCGCGCGCGGAACAGACGCGACTTTACCGAACCTACTGTAGTATTCGTAACTCGCGCCAAATCCTCGTAGCTCCAGTCGTGATCCTGAAGCAGTGATATCAACTCGCGCTGACGCGCCGGCAACGCGACGATCGCGCGGCGCATCGCGTCGATCCGGCTGTCGCGCTCGGGACGCGCGGGCGCAGCGACCTGCTCGTGCTTGCGCTCGAAGGGGACGAAGATCTGGCGCATCCGCTTGCGGCGCAGGAAGTCGTTGCAGGCGTTGCGCGCGATTCTGAACAGCCAAGGCTCGAAGCTGGCCGGTTCGCGCAAATGCTTAAGTCCCACGATCATCTTGACGAACACCGAATGGCAGGTATCCGGAATCGCCTCGGGATCGCCGAGGATCGAATAGACGAACCCGCCGATTCTTTCCTGGTAGAGCGTAACCAGCTCCTCGAGCGCGGCTTCATCCCCGGATTGCGCGCGGAGCACAATCGATACCGGGTGTTCGGGCTTGAGGCAGGGGTTTCCCACTATCTTCCTATACGTGCCAGACGGGGCGCGGATTCCTGAGTTGCGGTCGGCGCAGGGACCCTACCTTCCGCCGGACCGCCAATACCGCGCTCAAAGTATAATACATTACGCCGCGGCGCGCCCGCGCAACTCGCCGGAATGAGCCGCGTCTAACCTATCAAGAGCGGGGACGAGGATGTCTCCGGCCGCAGGCTAAAGCGCGCAGCGATTGACCTGCCCCCCTCCCCGGGCAGGCCGGGGCGTCCGAATCTCCGCTCTAGTTGTCAACCAATGACTTTGAAAGATTAACTTTCACGGAAGTAAGGAGATTCAAGGAAATGAAAGCAAGATGGCTCGGACTCGCTGCCGGAGTATTTGCGCTCGCGATAACCGCCGCGCCTGCGATGGCGCATATGCACGGGCACGGAGGCCACGGCGCGGTCGGCATCCCGTTGCCGGAGGTTCTGCACTCGGCGAATCTTACCTCGACGCAACGCGAGCAGATTCACACGATCATGAAGTCGCAATTCGCGACACTGAAGCCGCTGTTTCAGCAACTGCACGCCGGCCGCGAAGCAGTAGCGGCCAAGTACCTGTCTTCCGGAACGGTTGCGGCCTCTGATATCTCGCCGCTGGTCACGGCCAACGAGCAGATTCAGAGCCAGATCGACCAGGCTTTCGTGCAGACCGCAATCCAGATTCGCGGCGTCCTGACGTCAACGCAGATCGCGCAGGCCGGAACCACCTATACGCAGATGCAGGCGCTGCATCAGCAGATGCACTCTCTGATGCATCAGGGTCATTCACAGCAGTCTGACGCGCCCCCTCCCGCCGAAGACTAAGCGCGCAAGCCAGGGCAAGGAAGACGGGCGGTCCATTATGCGGGCCGCCCGTTTTCTATTCTCAGTACTCAGTTCTGAATTACTCAGTGGCCGGTCTATACTCAATCCGCCGGCGGCTACTTGGTATCGCGCTTCTCCAGCATCGTGAGCAGTTCCTGGTAATGCTTCGGCATCGTGACCGTGCCTCGCATCGCGACCGGAACCGGGTAGCGCACTCCGCCTTTGTAGGTGCCTTCGAGTCCCTTCAGGAGCTCGTCGACGAATGCCCACGGGCACGCGAAGACCATCTCGGTGTCCTGCGCCATCCCGAACACACGATCGCCGTTGCAGGGGATAATCACCTTGGGCGCGGCGGTGGTCATCGTCTGAATTACTATTTCCGCGCAATCCAGCCGGCCTCCGGTCGTGCTTTCGATTCGTCCGCCGCGGGTGTAGAGGGCGGCGTTCACCAGCCGCATCACCTGCGCGCTGTTGGCATACACCGCGACGACATGAGGCTCGAAGGTGGCGCGACTGAGCGGGGCGACGCACACGTAGTCGTAGCTGCCCGGCTCGAAGTGCCAGACTCCCGCTTCGAGCCGCGAGGCCGCTTCCTCGTTCTCGCAGTACATCCCGGTCGAGGCGAAGCCGTGCAGATATTCGTCGTTGGGTTTGCGAAATCCGAACGCGATCGCGGAGAGCGGACAGATCACGTCCTCTTTTCCGACCGCGATTCCCCATCCGTAGCGCCGCGCAACCCCGATCGATTGGCATACGATCCAGTGCTCGCCCATGCTCTTGCTCGGGATACGGAGTCCCTCGGGGACCGGCTCGCCGGGCTTGAGCATCCGGATTCCGAGCGGAAACGAGTCGGGCCGGACGTGGCGGCTGATCGCCTCGTCAAGTTTCTTGAGCTTCTCGCTAAGCGCAGTTTCCATGTTAATTCCTCGCCGAAAACGATGCCGCACTCGCGCTGCCGTACAGCAGCAGACTACCTAGTGGGCGGAGTACGCTGCAATGTTCCAGACATATCGCCTCGGGCCGATTTCCTGACCAGGCGCGCGGCGAAAAAGCCGTCGAGGCCGCCATGGTCCGGGCGGGTGCGCATGAAGCCGGCATCGTCGAACAACTCTGGCGCTTCGGTGCGAACCGCGGGCGCTCGATCGATTTCGAACTGGCGATGCGCGGCGAGAAAATCGCGCACCACGCCCTCGCCCTCTTCCGGCGCCAGGCTGCACACGGAATAAACTATCGCGCCGC
>JBAPSR010000126.1:0-14070 GCA_049281755.1 Binataceae bacterium (SeqCode) | reverse complement strand
AGATGGTTGCGCGCGAGGCCGAGGTCGCCGTCGGCACGATTTATCTCTACTTCGCTTCGCGCGACGATCTATACCTGACGCTGGTGGCCGAACGGGGCGCGAGCCTGCGCGCGCGCTACGTCGAGATTCATGCCAAGGCTCTGAGTCCGCTCAAAGAGCTGTACGAAATCGCAGCCGCCTATCTTGATTATCTGCGCGAATCGCGCGAGCTGTTCATCTCGCAGCAATCCGTCAGCTATGCGCAGCTCGAAAAGCGCCTGCGGAGACCGTCTGAGCTGCGCCATTTCCGGCGCGTGATAGCCCAAAGTCACGAGGTATTCGCGCTGTACGAGAAGACCATTGGCCGCGTGGTCGAGGCGGGCCTGATCGCGCATCCGATGGGCGTGACGCGGACCGCCGCGATTATATGGGCGACGCTCAACGGGGCCTTCATGCTGATGGGCAACGACAGCCTCTTTCGCGACGTCACCGGACTCTCGACCGAGCACTTTATCGAAGAGGCGCTCGAATCGCATCTGGCCGGCGGGAATCACAACGGCGTCGAGCGCGCCGGCGATCCTTCGGCCGAGCGCAAATCAAGGTCTGTGGGAGCGGCCCGGGACGGCCGCGCCAGAAATATAACCGAGCGAAACCCAAAGGAACGAAATATTAAAGATCGGGTCTTGGACGAGACCGATGCAGTCGCCTCCGCCTCGTAAGCGCGCGGCGAACGCCAAGGAGAAAAGCGCATGAAGTTCACGTGGTTCCATCTGATGCCGTACCGGTTCCTGCCGGAAGACTTCAAGGACAAGTACCGCAGCGTGTGGGTGGATATCCCGCGCAACCTGTACGATCCGAAAGTCGGGCACAAGCTCTACAACGACTATCTCGATCAGCTCGAATACGCCGACAGCATGGGCTTCGACGCGCTGGGCGTGAACGAGCATCATCAGAACGGCTACGGGATGATGCCGTCGCCAAATCTGATGGCGGCGACGCTGACGCGGCGCACCAAGAACGCCAACCTGGTGGTGCTGGGCAACTCGATCGCGCTGTACAATCCGCCGGTCCGGGTCGCTGAGGAATTTGCGATGCTCGACGTGATGTCGGGCGGACGCCTGGTGGCAGGGTTCCCGGTCGGGACCTCGATGGACGACAACTTCTGCTACGGCGTGGTTCCCGCCCAGCTGCGCGAGCGTTATTACGAGGCGCATGACCTGATCGTGAAGGCGTGGAAAGAGAAGGACATCTTCTCCTTCAACGGCAAGTACACCAAGCTGCGCTACGTCAACCTGTGGCCGCGGCCCGTCCAGCAACCGCATCCTCCGATCTGGATTCCGGGCGGCGGCTCGGTCGAGACCTGGGACTTCTGCGCGAATCACGACTACCAGTACAGCTTCCTGTCGTACTTCGGATACCTGGCCGGCAAGAAAGTTGCGGACGGGTACTGGGACGTGATGGCCAAGAAAGGCAAAGAGCTCAATCCATACAGCATGGGCTTCGCGCAGATCGTCGCGGTGTCGGAAACCGACGAACAGGCCGAGAAGGATTATGGTCCGCACATGGACTACTTCTTCAATCGATGCCTGCACGTCTATGACGGATTCGCCGACGCGCCGGGCTATCGCACGGTGAAGACGATCAAGGCCGGAATCCTGGGCCAGGTGGGCGACCGCGCCGCGATGGTGCGGCAGGACCTCAAGTGGAAGGACTTCGTTGAGCAGGGCTACGTGATCGCCGGATCGCCCAAGACCGTGCGCGAGCGCCTGCGCGAAGCGATGAAGCATATCCATTGCGGCCATCTGATGACGCTGATGCAGATCGGCTCGATGCCGCCGGAGCTGGTGCGCAAGAACACCAGCCTGTTCGCGACCGAAGTCGCCCCGTACGTGCGCGACCTGTGGAGCGAGTACGAAGACAAGTGGTCGCCCAAGCGGATGCCGCAGGACGAGATCGCGGTTCCCGCGCCGGTGCATTTTGAATCCAGACTGACCAACGGCGCGGCCAAGCACCCCGCGGCCGCATCTCATGCGGAGGTGCGCAGCGCGAAATGATTACGACTCATCAAAGCCAAGGCGGCAAGTACTCGATCGAGCTGCATACTTACGGCAGCGGCGGCGAGCCGCTCCTGTTCCTGCACGGCGCCGGCGGGCTGATGCCGCAGGAGCCGTTCCTCGAAGAGCTCGGACGCGACTTCAAGGTCTATGCGCCCCACTTCCCGGGCTACGGCGACTCGACCGGCACCGAGCATATCGACGACGTCTTCGATGCGTCGCTGTTCTACCACGAGCTGATGGACGAGCTGAAAATTCCGCAGGCCAATATCCTGGGCCATTCGATGGGCGGGATGCTGGCCGCGGAATTGGTGGCACTCGATCCGCATCGCGCAAAAAAGCTGGTGCTGGCCTGCCCCGCCGGCTTCTGGATCCAGGAGCATCCGATACCCGACTTCTTTGCCGCGCCCCTGAACGAGATCGCGGGCCTGCTGTTCCACGATCCGAACTCACCGGCGGCGAAAATGATGACGGCGATTCCAGAGGACTTCAAAGCGCTCGAGGTCATGTACGTCGAGCGTGTGAAGCGTCTGGCCACCGCGGGCAAATTCTTGTGGCCGATTCCGGATCGCGGACTCTCCAAACGCGCCTACCGAATCAAGGTGCCGACCCTGGTCGTGTGGGGCGAGTCCGACAGGTTGATCCCGCCGGTCTATGCCAAGGAGTTCACCAGCCGCATCAAGGGCTCGAAACTCGAAACGATCAAGCAGGCCGGGCACATGCTGATGTATGAGCAGCAGGGCGCCTTCGTAAAAGCGGTGCGCGACTTCCTGAAATCCTGACCGCGCACAATCTCAAGGCCTATTTCTGATCGCGGCCGTGGCGTGAACTCGCTGCGGCCGCGATGCTTTTTAGCGGCTGCGTTTTCGGTTTCTGGCACATCGGTCGCAGTCTGAGGCGAGTCTATTCAGGCTCTTGCACACGGGTGCCTGCCACAGACAATCAAAGAACAGCACAGATACGGCACGCCCCATGCTCTCCCTTCCAGAGGGATCTATGCATAACTGCGTGAGGTGTCTAATTCCCTCTCCTTGTCGAGGGAGAGGCCGATCCGCGATTGGCGGCGCCCCGTCCGGCCAGGTTCTCGTCATACTCGCTATCACCATTCTGGTGATACTGGTCGGCGCGGGACTGGCCGTGGACGTCGGCTTTATGGAGCGCCAGAAACAGCGGATGCAGGTGGCCGCGGATGCGGCCGCGGTCGCGGCGGCGTCGGCGCTGATTACCAACGCGGAATCCCCCACCGCCGCCGGCGACAACGATGCGACGCTAAATGGTTTCACCACTGCCACCGGCACCACGGTCACAATCAACAATCCGCCGCACAGCGGCAACTTCACCACCAACGACAGCTACGTCGAAGCGATTATCGATCAGCCGCAGCCGACCTGGTTCCTGAGCTTGCTCGGAATAAAAACCCTGGATGTAAGCGCGCGCGCGGTCGCCGGCACGGCGAACGCAAACGGATGCATGTACGTTCTGGATCCCGCAGCGTCCGGCGCGATCACCGCCAATGGCAGCGGCAACATCACGTCGCAATGTGGAATCCTGGACGATTCCAGCAGCAGCACGGCGCTGATCGCCAACGGCAACGTAACTATCACGGCCAGCGCGATCGGCGTGGTCGGCAACACGCTAGTCAACGGGAACGTGGTGCTCACTCCGAAGCCGGTCACCGGAATCCTGCCGGTGTCGGATCCGCTCGCGGGTGTGCCGGCTCCGTTCGTAGGTCCGTGCACGTACAACAATTTTGTCGTCAACTCAAATCAATCGGTACAGATGAGCC
Source organism: Binataceae bacterium (SeqCode) (assembly GCA_049281755.1). Classification (GTDB taxonomy): domain Bacteria; phylum Desulfobacterota; class Binatia; order Binatales; family Binataceae; genus JBARDN01. The sequence goes on along the minus strand of JBAPSR010000126.1, from coordinate 10,251 downwards.
CCGGCGTCTATTGCGGCGGGATCACCTTCAACGGCAACGTCAAGGCGAATTTTGCGGGCGGCACTTACGTGCTGGCCGGAGGCGGCATGCTGGTCAACGGTGGATGCACCCTCACCGGCGCTGGGGTCACGTTCTACGACACCACCGGCAGCAGCGGATATGGTCCGATCACCTTCAACGGCAGCAACACCGCGACGCTCAGTGCGCCCACTTCGGGTCCGCTCAAAGGAATCCTGTTCTTCCAGGATCGCTCCGTCACCAACGGCGGCGCCAGTATCATCAATGGCGGCGATACCGTGAACTTTACCGGCGCGCTCTATTTTCCGACCACCGACCTGACCTACAACGGCGGCAGCAACGCCGCTTACTCGATCATCGTCGCCAAGGACCTAACCGTTAACGGCAACGTAACGATGAACGCGAACTATTCGTCGCTCACGGGAGGCTCGCCGATCCAAAATGCGACGCTGGCTGAATAATCCCGCGCGCGGCCAGAGTATCCTCGAAGCCGCGCTCGTCGCTCCGATCCTCATGTTCATCCTGCTGGCCGTGGTCGAAGCGGGACGCATGATGTACCTAAGCGTCGCGCTCGAGCACGCCGCCGACGCCGCCGCCGAATATGGCGCCACCACCACCACCGACGGCGATCTGACCGGAATGCAATCTGCGGCGACCAACGACGTGCAGGCCAGCGGCCTGTTCAACAAGCTCTACCCCTCCAACGCCTTCGCCGCGACCGCGACCAATTTCTGTCAGTGCGCCAACGGCGCCGCAACCTCGTGCACCAGCAACAACTGCGCTTCCGGCGAGTTTGCGGTGTTCGTGCAGGCGAAAACCAGCGCGACCTACGCGACTTTGGTCAACTACCCGGGCCTTCCTTCCGCCTTCACGATGAACGGACAGGCGACTCTGCGCGTCCAGTGAGCGAAAGAACCAAGATGACCGCGCGGCGCCGCAGTAGAGGGCAGGCAACCACAGAGTTCGCAATCGTCGGGGCGGTGTTCCTGACTCTATTGCTCGGGATGATCGAGTTTTCGGCGGCGATGTACGCCTATGACTTCGTCTCATACGCCGCCAGCCAGACCGCGCGCTACGCGATGGTTCGCGGCAGCACCAGTGCTTCGCCCGCCACCTTGAGCCAGCTCCAGACATACGCGCAGGGTCTCGCCAGCGGCCTCAACCCCGCGAACCTGTCGACCAGCGCGGCGTGGACGCCCAACAATCAGCCGGGCAGCCTGGTCCGGGTAACGGTCCAGTATAATTTCCAATTCGTCGGCGGTCTGTTTCCGTCGGCCACTTTCCCATTCACCGATACAGTCCAGATGCGAATCGCGCGCTGAGCGCGGCACACGCGCGCGCTTTGTGCGCGCGGTGCGGATCGCCTGATCGCGCGCGCTTGACGCGGCGGCGGCACAGTTTTAAATTGCAACTGATATGAAAATCTACGAATTCACCCAAGCACCGAATCCGCGCCGCGTTCGTGTCTTTCTTGCCGAAAAGGGAATCCAGGTTCCCTACGAGCAGGTGAACATCGCGGCTGGCGACAATCGCAAACCTGAGTTCCTCAAAATCAATCCGATGGGCGGGCTGCCCGTGCTCGAACTCGACGACGGAACGCATATCGCCGAATCGGTTGCGATCTGCAAGTACTTCGAGGCGCAAAAGCCCGAGCCCGCGCTGTTCGGAGTGGACGCGAAGGACAAGGCGGTGGTCGAGATGTGGAACCGCCGGATGGAGTTCGAGATTCTCAGCATGGCGGCCGGCGCGTTTCGCAACTCCAGCGATTTCTTCAAGGGCCGCATCCCGCAATCGAAAGAGTATGGCGAGATTTGCCATGCGGCTGCGCTGAAGCGCCTGGAGTGGCTCGACAAGGAACTTGCGAACCGGCAGTTCATCGCGGGAGATCGCTACTCGATCGCGGATATCACGGCGCTAATCGGGATCGACTTCGGACGCACTACCGGGATCAAGATCACGCCGGAGCAGAAGAACCTCAAGCGCTGGCACGACGCGGTATCCAGCCGGCCGAGTGCGAAAGCGTAGGCACGGACTCGCCTTCTGAGTGAGAGCGGCCTTGCTCGATACGCGGCTCCTGCTGGATTCCCTTCACCCGAGAGGGTGCAGTGACCGCCTGCCCTGCTCTTTTTAATCTCGCGTCGCTGCGCGCGCCGCGCTGCATAAGGTCCCTCATCTAACCTCTCCCTTTCAGGAGAGCTGTGCGTAACGCGTCGGGAAAGTGTGCCAGTGCCGAAGGCGAGATTCCTCGCGATCCAAGGCATTCGACGGAACGCGGACGCCGCCCTATGCATTGCCAACGCGCGCTCGGAATGACACAAACCCCGCGGGAGTTGTCATTCCGAGCGCGATCTACCGCCCAACGCTGGGTCGTGCATATCTTCTTGCACTGCGCCGCATCGCGAGGAATCTCGCCAGTCGCGAAGGCAGTCCACTGGAATGAGTTACGCAAAGGTTTCCTTTCAGGGCGAGGGATTCAGAGATCACGGCATAATTGGGGTGTAGAGGACGTACAGCATGAAGTACACCACTACTCCGGTGACTGATACGTACATCCATAGCGGCCAGGTCCATCGCGCGATTCGGCGGTGCGAGGCAAACCGTCCGCGGAGCGCATAGGACACCGTGATGAGAGCGAGCGGCACGATCGTGATCGCCAGAATAATGTGCGGGATGAGAATCGTGAAGTACACCGGACGAATCCAGCCGATGCCGCTGAAGCGGAGCTCGCCCGCGTGCGCGTGAAAGGTCAGGTACGAAACCAGGAACAGCGCCGAAACCGCCAGCGCGCTCAACATGCACGCGCGATGCGCCGGTACATTTTTGCGTTTGATAAAGACGAATCCGGCCGCCAGCAGCATCGCCGCGATCGAATTCAGAATCGCGTTGATCTGCGGCAGAACTGAGTACGGAATCAACGCTCCTCTTGCGACTTCCGCTACGACGGCGGCGCCGCCACCGGTTCTCCAGCCACCGGCGCGGTGTGATGCGTGTGCGCCCACGCGCGCTTGCTCAAATCGGGCCGCAGCATCAGGTAACAGAACGCGACCAGGATCATCGGGGTCGCCGCGATTACCCACAGTGCCTTGTGCTCGGTCGCCAGATGCATGAAATACATCGCGACCAACACCGCTTTAGCCAACGCGAGTGCGACCAGCAGTCCGATCTTGATGTCGGTGGGAAAGTTCATTGCATAGACCAGCAATTCGACGCCGGTCAGCACCGCCAGGTAAATGAAGACCGCGATATAGCTCGGCCCGGTATGCTCCGCAGGAGCGTGATGGGAATCCATTGCCGCTTCAGCCGCCATAATCGATCCTTGCGCCTCCCCCGAACAATTCGCGCGCAGGCGCGAGCTCTAGATCAGATAAACGAAGGTGAAAATCAGGATCCACACGAGATCGACAAAGTGCCAGTAGAGTCCCGCGATCTCGACCAAGCCCGCCTTGCTCTGTGGAATCTTGCCCATCAGGCCGCGGATCCAAATCACGGTGTTGTAGACGACGCCGCCGAACACGTGGCATCCGTGGAATCCGGTCAGGATGAAGAACGTCGCGTCGAACAAATCGCGATGAATCGACATCCCGCGTTCGATTAGCAGATGATGCCATTCGAAGGCCTGCATGGTCAGAAACGCAAGGCCGCCGACAATCGTTGCGAACATGAAGATTCGAAACTTCGACTGATTGCCGTGTTGCACGCCGTGAATTGCCTCGACCATCGTGACGCTCGAGCAGATCAGGATGAACGTCATGATCGCGGTGGTGGTGATACCCAGATACTCGGCCGGGTTGGGCCAGTTGACGTTGTTGTAACGCAACGCGCCATAGGCCGCGATCGCCGCGCCAAAGGTCATCGCGTCGGCGGCCAGAAACGCCCACATGCCGAGCTTGCCGGAGTTCCCCGGCGTTATCGAAGGTTCGGTCTCGTCTACCACCGCGCCATGCACCGCGCCGTGCGCGTGTGGATCCACTGCCAGAGCCTCACTCATCATCGTCTCCCCATCAAATTCGAGTCACGCGCGGTTAAGCCTGGCGCTTGGGAACCACCTGCAGCGCCTGTTTACGAACTGAGCGCCGATACGCGCCATAAAGGATCGCGCTGATTGCCGCGATCGTGACGTACGGTCCAGCCAGCATGAACAGCACGCTGGTGTTGAAGGCGCGAATCGCGTGGTCCCCGGGCGAGAGTCCGCACATCGCGCATGCGTCGGCAACTCCGGCCGCCGCCACCAGTATCGCTGAGGCCTGCGCCACGATTCCTGTTCCTCTTAGAAAATTCTTCATGTTCTCCTCGTCCGATCCCGCTTGCGAAACTTGCGCCCGGCATCACATCAGGTAAACCAGAAAGAACAATACCGGCCAGACTGCGCACACGAAATACCAGTACACCGTGCACAGCTCGACCGGCGACGCATTGCGCGCATTGTAGCGTCCGCGCTGTGCGGCGAACGCGACCGCGCACAGCCATATAACGCCAGCCGCGACGTGCAGCCCGTGGAGTCCGATCAGCAGATAGAACGTCGCGCCGTAGCTGCCGCTCGAGAGCGTCAACCCGTGCGCGACCAGGCGCACCCATTCCGATCCTTGCACCGCCAGAAAGGTGACCCCGAGCAGCCCCGTAATCGCGATCCAGCGCCGCAGAAGCCGCTGGCGGCTTTGATGCACTGCGCGCAACGCCATCGTCATGGTGCCCGCGCTCGCGAGCAGGATGAAGGTATTTACCCACGTCACGTCGATCGGCAATCGCGGCTGTGTGAGCGGCGGCCAGAACGGAGCCTGCATGCGGAAGATGATGAACGACCCGATGAGCGCGCTGAAGAGCATCGTCTCGGTCGCGATCACCATCACGATCGCGAGCATCGCGTTGCTGATGAAGCGGGACTCGGTCTCGTCGCCCGAGCCACCGCCGCGCCGGGGCGGCACCATCAGCGGGCGAATTTTTGCGGTCGTCACACTCACGCGCGCATCGCCTCAATGCTTCACCAGAATCGTCACGATCGACACCATCACCAGGAAAACCATCACGCCGATAATAATTTTCAGGACCCGGCGGTTCTCTTCTTTCACGTCTTCGCGGCTGACCAATGCTGGCATCGCTTTCGCCTAGATTTTATCGATCACCATCATCAGCAGAACGATCGGCAAATAAATCAGCGACGCGAACAGCAGCCGTCTGGCCGCTTGCGCGCGTCGTGGCGCGCGAACCATCGCGACGCCGAAGATCAACATCGCCGCCCCGCCGATCGCGGCGATCGCGCCATATGCCGCGCCCGCCGCCCCCATCATCCACGGCAGAATGCTGATCACCAGCAAGGCGACGCTTGCGCCGATCACGACCGGATCCGACGGATTGCCCCAGCGCCGATCCGCGGGCAGCAAATGGATTCCAGCGCGGGCGTAGTCCTCGCGATATAGCCGCGCGACCGCAAACGTGTGCGGCAACTGCCACAGAAACATTATCCCGAACAGCACCAGCGGCTCCGCGGCGATGCTGCCGCGGGCAGCCGCCCATCCCGCAACCGGAGGCAACGCGCCCGGAATCGCGCCGATCACGTCGCACAGCCATGAGCGCCGCTTGAGCGGAGTGTATGCCAGCAGATAAATCGCCGTGATCGCCGCGGTCGTGGCGGCGCAAAGCAGATTGGTCGCCGCGATCAGGTAGGCGAAACCAATCGCGCTCGCCGCGCATCCGAATACCAGCGCCTCGATCGGGCGCAACCTGCCGTCGGGAAGCGGTCGATGCCGCGTGCGATGCATCAACGCGTCGGTCTCGCGCTCCATGTATTGATTGAGCGCGAGCGTGCCGCCGGCGGCCAGCGCAGTGCCGACGATCAAATTGAACGCGAGAATAAAATCGAATCCGCCCGTGCCGCCGAGATAGAAACCGGCCAGGGTCGTGACCAACACCATCGCGACCACGCGCGGCTTGGTGAGCTCGATAAATGCCGACAGGCGCGCGCGGACCGCGCCGGCCTCGGCTTCCATCATCGCGGCTTTAGCGTTCACGCCGACACCTGATGCCCGAGCGGATGCTCTTCGCACGCGGCGCTCGCGACCGTGTGCGCGGCGCCGCCGCGGCTGGTAATTCCAAAAACGTGATACGCACGAATGGCGATCGTCAAGCTGGTAGCGAGCACCGCCGCGCCGATCAGCACATGGCTGGTGGTCGGGATCACAGCGCGTCCGCTCCAGATCGTGATCGCGCCCAGGCAGATTTGCATCACGAGCAGCAGGAACAGCCCGAGCGCGGGATGACGCAGCTCGGGTTCATCGCGATGCGAGCGCAGGACGCGCGCGACCGTCCATAGGACCATGATCGTCACCAGAACCGCGCCGCATCGATGCGCGAAATTGACCGCGATGTATTCGTTCCAATACGGCGGAATCAACTGCCCGAACGCGAGCGGAAAATCCGGAATCGCCAGACCCGCGCCGAGATGGCGCATCACCGCGCCGACCAGGATTTGCAGATAGATGACCGCGGTGGTTATTCCCGCCAGCATCGCCAGCGGAATTCGCGCCGGCCTCTCGCTGCGATGGGTAGTGCGGGTCCAGCGCGGATTGGTGAAGATCGCAATCGAGACCATCAGGCAGAAAAACGCCTGCGCGGTGCCCGCGTGTGCAACCGCGATCGGCAGCGGCAGCTCGAACAGCACCGTGATGCCGCCAAGGATCGCCTGCACGATAATGAGTCCGAACGCCGCCAGGATCGTGTTGCGCACCCACCTTCGCGGCTCGACGCGCCACGCCCACGCCATCAAGATGAGCGTGAGCGTCACCACGATCGCGGCGACCACGCGATGCCCGAACTCGAAGCGGATTCCGCCCTGCCATGCCGGAATGAGCTTGCCGAAAGCGAGCGGCCAGTCGGGCACCGCCAGGGCGGAGCCGGTCGAGGTTACGAGGCCGCCGACGAAAATCAGGCAGAACGTCGCGCCCGCCGCGAGCAGCGCAAAGCGATGCAGCGCGCGTTCGCGAGCGACGGAAATTGCGCTGTCAGTTTCGATCGGCAAAGCGCGTCCTCAATCCGCAGCCGCGGTCTCGTGTTCGGCGACTGCCCACTGTGGAAGGTAATCCTCCGCCGACTCGGGCGAGCTGTACTCGTAAGGACCGCGGTACACCGCCGGAACCTTGCCCGGCCAGTTGCCGTGTCCCGGAGGCGATGGCGCGCTCCATTCCAGAGTGTTGGCGTGCCACGGATTCTCCGACGCCTTTTCGCCCCTGAAATAACTCCAGATTATGTTCGCAAGAAAAAGGAACTGCGCCGAGCCGAGCACGAAGGCGCTGATCGAGATGAACAGGTTGATCGGCTGGATCGGTTTGAGAAAATCGTACTGCGTCGGATTGTAGATTCGGCGCATATGTCCGGCCATGCCGAGGATATGCATCGGGAAAAAGGTGCAGTTGAACGCGACGAACGTAATCCAGAAATGAATCTTGCCCAGAGTCTCGTTCATCATACGGCCGAACATTTTCGGATACCAATACGTCACCCCGGCGAAGATTCCGAACAGGCTGCCGCCGAACAGAACGTAGTGGATGTGCGCGACGATGAAGTAGGTATCGTGGATGTACATGTCCACCGGCGTGCAGGCCATGAAAATTCCCGACAATCCGCCGATCACGAACATCGCGACGAACGACAGCGCGTTCAGCATCGCGGCAGTGTAGTGGATGTCGCCCTTGTACAGCGTGCCCAGCCAGTTGAAGGTCTTAATCGCCGACGGCACCGCGATCACCATCGTGGTCAGCATGAAGCTGGTGCCAAGTTCCGGATCCATCCCGGACTGGAACATGTGATGACCCCACACCATCCACGACAGCCCCGCGATCGCGCAGATCGCGTACACCATCGCGCGGTAGCCGAAAATCGGTTTGCGCGAAAAAGTCGCGATAACCTCCGACGCGATCCCCATCGCGGGCAGGATCATGATGTAAACCTCGGGATGCCCGAAGAACCAGAACAGATGCTGCCACAGGATCGGCTCACCGCCGCCGGCCGGCAGAAAGAAATGCGTCCCGCCCATTCGATCGAACAGCAACAGCGCCAGTGCCGTGGTCAGCACCGGGAGTGCCAGCAGCAGCAGAATCGCGGTGATGAACAACGCCCAGACCACCAGCGGCAGGCGGAAGAAATGCATCCCCTTGGTCCGCATGTTGATAATCGTCGTGATGTAATTGATCGAGCCCATCAGCGACGAAATGCCGAGCACGATGATGCTTATGCACCAGAGGTTCTGGCCCCAATCGACGCCGGTGTAGATCGGGACCGCGCTTAGCGGCGCGTATGAGGTCCACCCGGCGGCCGCCGGACCGCCTGATACGAAGAACGACGACAGCATGATCACGCCGGCGACCGCGCCCACCCAAAACGAGAGCATGTTGAGCTTGGGAAAGGCCATGTCGCGCGCGCCGATCATCAGCGGGATCAAGAAATTGCCGAAGCATCCGACCAGGATCGGCATCACGACGAAGAAGATCATGATCGTCGCGTGCATCGTAAGCGTCGAGTTATAGGTTGCGGCGGTTATCGCGCTGTCGTTCTGGATCGACTGCGGAAAAATCTTCAGGAAGCTGAACTGCGTGTCGGGCCACGCCAGATCCAGCCGCATCAGCATCGCCATCAACCCGCCGATCGCCATCATGAACAGCGCCATGAACAGGAACTGGCGCCCGATCATCTTGTGGTCTTCTGAAAAAACATAGGTGCGCCAAAAACCGAGCTCGTGATGCTCGAGGTGCGCCCCTCCAACCGCAACCGCTGCCGTGCTGCTCATCTGAGCAAATCTCCTCCGCGCCAAACCGCGGCAAACTCATCCATTACTGGTTGGCGTTTGCGTATTGATCTTTGAGCCATTTCTGAAAGTCCGCTTCCGATTGTACGGTCAGCGTCCCCTGCATCCCGGAGTGCCCGAATCCGCATAGCTCCGCGCACGGGATCGCGTAGCTGCCGATCTCCTTCGCCTCGAACCATACCTCGATTACCCGGCCCGGCACCGCATCCTGCTTGAGCCTTAGATTCGGCACGAAAAAGCTATGGATGACGTCCTTTGAGCCGAGGCCGATCCGCACCACCTGGTTTACCGGCACGTGCATCTCGTTCTCGACCGTGACGTCGTCCTTGGTGCCAAGTTTTCCGTCGGGACCCGGATAGGTGATCTCCCAGTTAAACTGCTTGGCCGTCACGTTGTAGAAGACCTGTCCCGGAGGCCCGTTCTCCTTGATGTCGGCCCAAGTCGAGCGGCTCATCATCGCAAGGATGATCAGGATTATGGCGGTGATGCTGGTCCAGGTGACCTCGAGCCGCGTGTTGCCCTCGATATATTCGGCCTTGCGGCCGGGCCGATGCCGGTATTTGACCAGGAACGCGACCATCGCGATCATCACCGCGAGCCAGGTCACTACGACGATCCAGAAAACCAGGACGAACAGAAAATCGATCCGCGGCCCGAACGTGGAAATATCGTGCGGGAAGTACATGAATTCCAGCATCTTAAAAGCCTCACCCCCTGCGCTCTAGCGCGCACATATACCCGCTGCGCCCGAACACACCGGCACAGTCAGATCCGCGCGCACGCAAACCCGGAATCATAAAAGTCGCGCGATTATGCGCATCGGCGATCCGTTTAGTGAAATGAAAAATTCTGTCCCTGCCAAAATCCAAAGCTTACGCAAGATAGCAGCGGCCCCGAGGATTTTCCAGTGATTGCAGGCGCTTTCGCGGCCCCGGCAGTTTGCCGTCGAATTCTCCCATCCCTCAGGCAAATGGCATCAAAGGCATAAGTCCGCATTGTCCGGACCCGTTCCATTCTTGATGCATCCAACGCCTCGGATGCCTTCGCGTCCATTTGGCGATGTCCCACCTTTCGGCTAGAACTCGCTTGTTGCAGATTACGGAGGTCGAGCGCTTATGGCGGATCGGGTTGCGACGTTGGCCCTTGGATTCGAGCGACAGGTCGGGAAGTACGGCGATCGGACGTTTCTTCGGGAAAAGCGGAACAAGGAATGGCAGAGTCATTCTTTCAACGCGGTTTCGGCCGCAGCCTGCCGTCTGCACGGAGGTCTGGCCCAGCTGGGAATTCGGCCGGGCGACCGTATAGGAATCCTCTCCGACAATTCCCCGCAGTGGATCATCGTCGATCAGGCCACGCTCGGACTCGGCGCCGTCGTGGTGCCGCTGTACACCACCAGCGGCGTCGAAGAGACCCGCCACGTGATCGGAGACTCGGGTGCG
>JBAPSR010000125.1:0-8096 GCA_049281755.1 Binataceae bacterium (SeqCode) | reverse complement strand
GGTTTCCATCCGTCAAATCGCGTGCTTCTCGCGAAGCTCGGCGATCGCCGCGTCGTCGTAGCCAAGCTCGTGAAGAATCTCGTCGGTATGCTGCCCCGCCTCTGGAGTCGCGGTTTTAAGCGCGCTGTCGGTGCGCGATAGCGTAAACGGCTGCCCGACCAGCTTGATGCTGCCGAGTTTCGGGTGCTCGACGCTCTGCGCTATTCCCAGGTGCTGCACCTGGGGATCGGCGAATACCTGGTCAACCGTGTTGATCGGTCCGCACGGGACGCCGGCGTCGTTGAGCACCCTGATCCAATATTCCGATGGTTTGGTTTTGGTTACCGCCGCGATCTCGGCGTTGAGTTGCGCGCGATTTCTCGAGCGGCTGGCCGGATCGGAGAAGCGCGGATCGTCGGTCCATCGCGAGGACTCCATCGTCCGCGCCAGACTCGCAAACATCTCCTGGCCGACCGCTGCTATATTGATCAATCCGTCGCTGGTCGCGAACACTCCGGTAGGAATCGCCGTAGGATGATCGTTGCCTGCCTGCTGCGGCACGCGCCCATCCATGAGCCAGCGCGTTGCCTGGAAATCCAGAATCGCGATCTGCGCTTGCAAGAGCGAGGTCTGCACCCATTGCCCTTTGCCCGAGACCTCACGTTCGAGCAGCGCGACCAGTATGCCCATCGCGCAGTAGAGTCCCGAGGTCGTATCCGCGACCGCGATTCCCGCGCGCACGGGACCCTGCCCCGGAAGCCCCGTCAGCGACATCAATCCGCCCATCCCTTGCGCGATTTGATCCACTCCCGGCCGCGACGCGTACGGTCCGTCCTGGCCGAAACCGGAGATGCTGCCGTACACCAGCCGCGGATTGATCTTGCTCAGCGCTTCGTAGTCGATGCCGAGGCGATGCTTTACGTCGGGGCGAAAGTTCTCGACCACAACGTCGGCGGTCTCGGCCAGCTTGAACAGGATCGCCCTGCCCGCTTCGTTTTTCAGATTGACGGTCAGACTGCGTTTGTTACGATGCAGATTCTGAAAGTCGGAGCTATGGCGCGCCCATCCGAATCCGTCCGCCTCGGGCATTTCGACTTTGATCACCTGGGCTCCCCAGTCGGCGAGTTGGCGGACGCAGGTTGGCCCGGAGCGCACGCGAGTCAGATCGATCACTTTGAAACGTTGCAGTGGCAGAGCTTTGGCCATTTCTCACCCGCTCGGTTCGCGCGCGGCACCCGCGCCTCAAGTTCGAATCGTTCCACGATCCGGGGCATTTTTCCATCAGCCCTACGATGCGATCTTGATGGCTGGAGGGTAGTCGAGCCCAAAAACAGGGACGTGCGCCCCTTTGCTACATAGCGCGACTCCGGCTAGCCTGCATCAGACGCTAACGGGATAACAGGAAACATCCACACTAGGTTCGGACAGGAGGAGAAGAGAACGATGAAGGCCATGATCAAGACCATGACTCTGCTCGCCGCGATTACGCTTGCAGTCGCGTCGATCGGATCGCCGGCGTTTGCACAGGACGCAAACGGCGCCAAATCTGATACCAAGAGTATGACCGTTCGTACGGGGTACCTGACCTGCCACGTCGCCGCGGGATGGGGCTTTATCTTCGGATCGTCGCGCGACATCAAGTGCGCGTATGCCCTGCAGCCCGGATACACCGAGTACTACACCGGATCGATCTCGAAGTTCGGCGCGGATATCGGCTATCTGCAGTCGGCCGTGCTTCTGTGGTCGGTGGCCGCCCCGACCAACAATCTCGGCCAGGGCGCGCTCGCCGGGCACTACGCCGGAGCGACTGCCAGTCTGGCGCTGGGAGTCGGCGCGGGGGCCAACGTGCTGGTCGGAGGATTCAAGAACTCGATCGCGCTTCAGCCCGTCTCGGTCGAAGGACAGAACGGACTCAATGTCGCCGCCGGAGTGGCGGAGCTGACCCTGAAGTTCGACCGGGCCAAGAAGGCCAAGAACGACTAGGACTCGAATCTGAATCGACGTTTCACCGAGGGGCCGTCCGCGATGAGCGGGCGGCCCTTGCGGTTTTCGGGCGCGCCTTGGCGCACCGGTCCGGCTGCGCTACGCTTGTGGCTGATGCATCGCGCCGAATCGTCAACGCACCCTGCCGCGCGCACATGCGCGCGCATCTAATCGATGCCCACCGCGAATCGCGCCGCGCCCGTAGTCGCAATCCTGAGCGACTTCGGTTATCGCGATCACTACGCCGGCGTGATGAAGGGCACGATCGCGCGGATCGCGCCGCGTGCCCGGATAATCGACCTCACTCACGGTATCCCGCCGCAGGCGATCGCCGTAGGCGCGCTCGTGCTCGCGCAAAGCTGGCGATATTTCGCCCCGCGGACAGTCTTCCTCGCCGTGGTCGATCCTGGAGTGGGAACCGCGCGGCTGCCGATCGCGATCGAGACTCACGCCGGCGCGCGCTTCGTCGGCCCTGACAATGGGCTGCTATCGCTCGCCGCCGCGGACGGCGGCGTCCGCTGGATCGTGGAACTCAAATCGCCGCGCTTTCGGCTGAACGATATCAGCTCGACCTTCCACGGCCGCGATATCTTCGCGCCCGCGGCTGCGTGGCTTGCCCGAGGCGCCTCAATTCGAGCGCTCGGTCCCGCGCTCGATAGACTCACCCCGCTCGCGCTTCCCGATCCTTCTCTCACCGGGCAACGGATTCGCGGCGAGGTGGTGTACGTCGACGGTTTCGGCAACCTGGTCACGAATATCAGCGCCACGATCCTGGCGCGGCTCGCGGCTTCCTTTCGCACAAAACCGCTTTCGGTTAGGATCAATGGCAGCGCGGCGATTAAAATTTATCGCGCCTATGGAGACGCTCCGGCAGGCAGCTCTCTGGCAACCGTTGGCAGCTTTAACCTCCTTGAAATTGCGATCCGCGACGCCAATGCCGCGATACACTACCGTGCCCAGGCCGGTGCGAGCGTGGTCGTAACCGCCGGACGCGCCTTGGACATGCGCTGAATATGGAAGACGCTGCCGCATTTAGGAACGCGCCCAACGTCCTGACGGAGATCCCGCGCTATGCCGCGGAGATTCCGCCGTCGATCGGCCCCGAGTCGCGCGCGATGCTGCCCGAGGGGATTCCGCCGCTCAACCTCGCGCTGTTCGCGGTCACCCTGCTCACGACTACGATGGCGGGCGCATACATGGCGGGGGCGGAGCTTCCGCTGCGCCATCCGATTGCCTTCGTCGCCAATCTCGCTATGGGTCTGTCGTTCTCGATACCGCTGATGGCGATTCTGCTCGCGCATGAGATGGGCCATTACGTGACCGCGCGGCGTAACGGCGTGAACACCAGTCTGCCCTACTTCATTCCCGCGCCGTACCCTTCCGTGTTTTTCATCGGGACGTTTGGCGCCTTCATCCGTTTGCGCCAGATGCCCCAGAGCCGTCGCATGATGTTTGATATCGGCGCTGCTGGACCGTGGGCCGGAATGATGGTGGCGCTGCCGTGCGTGATAATCGGACTGCACCTATCGGACATCCAGCCGCTCACACAAAGTGCCGGCGGTCTCGAGCTTGGCAACTCGCTGCTGTTTTATGGCCTATCGCGCTGGATGCTCGGCGTCGACCCGAACCTGGTCAACGTGAACCTGCATCCGATAGCGTTCGCCGGTTGGCTCGGTTTCCTGGTCACGATGCTGAACCTCCTGCCGAGCGGACAGTTCGACGGCGGCCATGTGCTCTACGCACTCACGCCGCGGCACCATCGCAAAATCTCGACGCTCTTCGTCGTTGGATGCGTGCTGATGTTCTTCGTTCCGCTCGCGCTCGGCAGAACCTACTGGGCCGGATGGCTCCTGTGGGCGGTGATTGCGGTCGTGCTCGGGCTGGGACATCCCTCGACGGTCGATCGCGATGCGCCACTCGGACGAGGCCGCACCTTCTCGGCGTGGCTGACGATCGCGCTGTTCATTGTGACTTTCATGCCGAATCCGATTTGGATCAGCTCGCCCGCTGACAATCCTCCGCAACCGGAGCCGTCGCAGAGCTACAGCGTAATGAATCATGCGCCCGGCCCCGCGATGCATCGCGCGACGACCATCCGAATCTGAGGAGCTGCCAATTTGCCCGAGCATAACGAAAAATCACGCCCCAGTTGGGACCAGTATTTTATGACGATCACGCGCGAAGTCGCGGAACGCTCGACTTGTCTGCGCGCGAAAGTCGGCGCGGTGATCGTGCGCAACCGCAGTATCCTCGCCACCGGTTACAACGGCTCGCCTGCGGGACTTCCGCATTGCACCGAGGTCGGATGCCTGATCTACGAATCGCGCAATCCCGACGGCGAGGTCGAGCAGAACTGCTTTCGCACGATCCACGCCGAGATCAATGCCATCACGCAGGCCGCGCGCAACGGCGCCGCGATCCAGGACGCCGATATTTACGTGACCCACACGCCGTGCATCCACTGCCTGAAGGTGCTCATCAACACCGGCATCCGCACGGTCTATTACGGCAAACCCTACAAACTCGAAACCGTGGGCGAGCTCCTGCGTGGCGCGAAGATCAAGCTCGTGCCGATCGAGTCGGAGAAATCCGCGTGACCGCCGACGCCCGATGCGGCATCTGCGGGCTTATCGAGCGCATCCGCACCAACTCCTTCGACGACTTCATCGCCGAACTGGCCGACTGCTACGTAATCCTCGGCGACGCACAGTTCTATCGTGGCTACTGCGTGATGCTTGCCAAGTCGCACGTGACCGAGCTTTTCCTGATGCCGCCCGCCGAGGCGCACCGGCTCTTCGAGGAGCTTCGTCTCGTCGCGGAAGCGATCGCGTCGGTGACCAAGCCGTGGAAGCTCAATTACGAATGCCTCGGCAACGCCGAGCCGCACGTCCATTGGCATATTCTTCCGCGCTACGAGAGCGACGAGTTGCGCCGCGCGCCGATATGGATGCGTCCCGAGGCCGAGCGCAAAGCCGCATTGCCGAAAGCCGACCGGACCGCGCTCATCGCCGCGCTTCGCGAAGCGATTGTCGCCAGATTCCCTGATGCGCGCATCGCAGCGAACTAACGCTGTCCGAATCGCGATAACGATCGCGATGCTCGCGCTGGCCGGATGCGCGCATCGCGCGGCGTTGCCGGAAAGCGGATCGCCCGCGGCTGCCCTGTATCAGCATCGATGCGGGCAATGCCACGCGCCGTACAGTCCGCGCACGATGACCTCGGCGATGTGGGCGGTGCAGGTCGACGCGATGCAGCTCAAGATGCGCCAGTCGGGCGTCCCGCCGCTGACCGACGACCAGCGCCAGACGATCTTGGATTATCTGACCCGCAACGCCGGAACCGAATAATCTTGTACGCGCTCCGCGCTTTTTTGTCCTCGTGATTTAGGCTATCGGTTGAGGCGGTGCCGAGATGAGCGACGAAACCATCAAGCTCTACTACGATTACAAAAGTCCATTCACCTATCTTGCGATGCAGCCGATGTACGACCTCGAGCAGGCGTACCGAATCAAGCTCCGCTACATCCCGCTCGAGCTGAACGTCAAAGGCGCGTTCGGCGGCAATCTCGACCAGCGCGACGAGCGCAACTGGCGCAAGGTGCGCTACCTCTACCTCGACGCACGGCGCTACGCGAACGCGCGGGGCCTCGTCATCCGCGGACCGCAGAAGATTTTCGACTCGCGCCTGTCGCTGATGAGCGGGATCTGGGCCGATCGGCACGACAAGTTCCGCCCCTACTCCGACCGCGTGTTCGAACGCTTCTTCAAGCGCGAGCTCGATATCGAAGACGGCTCCGCCCTGGCTAAAGTGATGATAGAAGTCGGCCTCGATCCAGCGGGCTTCACTAAATATATCCTGAGCGACGGACCGCGCGAGTTGCAGGCGGCCGCCGAGGAAGCCGAGCGCGACGGCGCATTCGGCGTCCCCACGATGATCGCCGCAGGCGAGCCGTTTTGGGGCAATGACCGCGTCGAGTGGATCGCAAAGAAGCTCGACGCGATGAACCTGCGGCGCTAAGCCATGAAACCAATACCAGTCGGCACTATCGGCACTTTCACTCAGATCGTCGCGCCAGAGCATCTGGCGAACCGGGTCGAATCGTCATTGGCTCCTGTCCTCTCGACGCCGGAGATGGTCTCGATGATGGAGATGGCCGCGATGGACGCGATGCGCGGCTACCTCGAGCCGGGCGAAAGCTCCGTCGGGATGTCCATCGACGTGCAGCATATGGCCGCAACTCCGCCGGGCCATCGCGTTCGCGCCGAGGCCGAGGTCGTCAAGTGCGAAGGACGCCGGCTCGAGTTCAACGTGCGCGCCTTTGACGAGAACGAGCAGATCGGTTCGGGAACGCATCGCCGCGCTGCGATCGACGCGGCGAAATTCAGCGACCGGCTCAAGAGCAAACAGAAATCCTGACTGCGACACGAGCGAGGAAGCCCGACGGGGGTGTCCGATGACAGAAACGATTTTTTCACCCGACGAAATCTACGTCGGCCGCGACTACGGCGCCGTAACCTACGATCTCACGCCCGAAACTATCGCGACGTATATCGCAGGGACCGGCGACGACAACCCCTGGTATCGAGATCGCTCGCCGCTCGGCGCGCCGCTCGCGCCCGCGCTGATTCTGTATGGGGCGGTGTACAAGACCGTCAAATGGTACTTGCCCAATATCTACGGAAACCTCCACGTGCGGCAGGAATGGGAAATCTTTGCCCCGGTGATGGTGGGCGAACAACTGACTACTCGTTCGTTGATCGTCGGACGCTATCTCAAGCGCGATCGCGAATACCTGGTGAATGAAGTTATCGTCACCAACGCCGCGGGGCGAATCGTCTCGCGCAGCAGGACGCATCAGAGTTTTCTGCTCCCCGAGCAAACCCCGAAAGAGTCTTTCGTGGTCGATAAATCGCGCGAGAAAGATGCCAAGCGCTCCTTCCATATCGGAGAGGGCGGCGGTGAGCTGATCGAAGCTCCCATGCGCACCATCACCGAAGCCATGTGCCTCGCGTTTTCCGGTCCGGAACGCAACTACCACAACGACAGGCAAAAGGCGCTGGACCTTGGGTTCCCGGAAATCGTAGTGCAGGGGATGCTCTCGGTATGCCTGGTCGCGGAGCTGATGACGCGCAGGTTTGGGCTGGGTTTTCTGGGCGGCGGAAGGATGGACTTGCGTCTGGTCAACGTGGTGTGGGGCAACGACACGACCGCGCCGCGCGGGAGAATCGTTGCGCGCACACCCGAGGGCAAACACACGCGCGCCGAAGTCGCGGTCTGGTGCGACAAGTCCGACGGCACCAAGACGATTGTCGGCTCGGCCAGCGCGCTCGAGCTCTGACGGCTCGATGTGATCTCCAGGATTCTACCGCGAGCGGCTCTGGTACTGGCCTTTTCGCTTGGCCTGCCCAACTGCGCCGCACATCGATGCGGAAAGGCGCTCGTGCAATGCCGCACCGACTGCGAACGCCAATATCAAATCTGCCAGGTCAACGGGAACGAGGAATTCTACTGCCACAACCTGATCGGAAATTGCCTCGTGCAGTGCGACTATACCCGCGCTTCCTGTTCTTGATCGTAACCTTCGCCGGGCGCGGCAATGGACGCGGCGACCTCACGCCATCGCGGAACGCAGACCCACAGTATCGGCAACACCACGATCATCAGCGCGTCGACGGCGAGCGTGTTCTCCACGAAATAGCTGAACGTAAAAATTGCGCTGAAGCTCAACGCGATCGTCACATGCAATAGCCAGTCGCGCACAGGCAGCAGCGTCGCAATCGGCAGGAATACGCCCATGTACCAGGGCTCGTACTTACCGCGCGCCACACACACAAACACAAAGAACAGCAGTACCGACCCGCGCAGCAGCTTCACGGCACTGGCCTCACCCGAGCGAACGGCATCCCGCAAAATGAAAAAATATACCGCCGCAAAGGCCAGCATGAATATCCCTTCGAATATATGATTCAGGAAGGCGAACCCTATCGGCTTGCTCACGACACGCGCGGCTTCCCACGACGCAATCGCAAACAACTGCGGAAACGAGCACATCGTCTGCAACTGCTCGCGCAAGGCCGCGATGGACTGCGTCGTCGAGCGCTCGCCGAGATACGGCAGCGCAACCACCGCACACG
>JBAPSR010000124.1:0-4635 GCA_049281755.1 Binataceae bacterium (SeqCode) | reverse complement strand
GCGATCGCGAGCGATCCGACCACCGAGCGCGTGTAATCGCGAATCGGCACCGCGATCGAATTCACTTCCTCGACGTATTCGCCCGCGTCGGTCGCGTATCCGGTGCTCGAAACCCCGGTTAGCTGTTCGAGCAGCGCCGCGCGATCGATTATCGTCCGATCGGTGAAGCGTTTGAGATGCTCCGGCAGCGCCGCGCGAAGCTGCTCCTCGGTGTCGAAGGCCAGATGCGCCTTGCCGACCGCCGTGCAATGCAGCGGCAGCGTGTTGCCGATCGGCGGCGTGATTCGCACCGCGCGATCCTCGGGCTCGGCTGCTTCGAGCGGGACCACGCCGTCGCGGCGCAGAATCGCGACGTAAGTACTCTCGCGGCATTTGCGCGCGAGCTCGGCCAGAGTAGGCCGCGCCTGCCGCACCAGTCCCATGTGATGAATATAGCGCCGCCCGAGCAGCAGGCACTTGATCCCGAGCCGGTAATTCTCGGTCGATTTGTTCTGCTCGATATAGCCGCGCGCTTCGAGCGTCGCGAGCAGGCGAAAGACGTTGTTCTTGTGCAGCTTGAGGCGCTTGGACAGCTCGGTGACGCCGAGTTCGTCAACGTCGCCAAAAAATTGTTCGAGCACGTCGAGCGAGTGCGCAACCGATTGAATGACGTAATTAGTTTTGTCGCGTCTGACCATTAGCATTCCAGCGCCATGCGGCCGACGAGACCAAGCCGACTGGAGCGCTTTGGAAAAGTGTTTTACTTTAGATGGCGCGCCGAAACCAAGTCAACGCCCTCGCGCAAGATAGCCTATTTTTGTTCTAAATAGTTGATTTTGCAAGATAATCGCATCAATCTTTAAACCTGCGGCAGCGGCACAGGATGAGCGCGGCCAACCCGTTTCGCGTGGGATTCCTCGGACGAATCGACGACCCGGACGATGAGCTGTTTTACATCGCGCCGCGCCGCGTCGTACCGATCGATAACGGCGTGATCGCGGAACCTGCAAAACGATCATGCGGCGATCATGAAGCAACAATGGCCACGTCGCTGAGGCCTCGATGACCCTGCGGGCCGTCGTCGGACCAGAAACTCGGGCAGGAACAAAAGAGCAGTCCCGCGGTGCACGCGGTTGATTGGCTGACGCCCGGGAACGGCACTTATTGGCCGGCTTGGTGAACGACGTCGCAGCGGCATCCGCGAAGCGTCGTCTGGGCGCGCGGAGCATAAAACCCATGCGGCAGAGCGGTTTCAACGCAATTTCGCATTCCTCCACCTCCCTAACGAGTGTTCGGGTTTTTGCCAGGTTTGTTCATGGCTGAACTGTTCAGCCTTATGCCCAATTCCGCTTCGTGCAAACCTGTTCCCGTGGAAGCAAACCGCACACTATTGCGATCCATTTTGCGTGACCCATTCCAGCGCAATGCTCCGGCAACCAGGCGCAATCATCAATCCAACCACCAAGCCACGAAGGCACAAAGAACCGATTCATTTCCGCGGGCCGCGCGCGGAAATGGATATTCTTCGTGCCTTAGTGTCTTCGTCTTCCTTAGTGCCTTCGTGTTTAGTCTTTCTTGGCCACACCAGACCGCCCAAAATCGAGGTACCAAAAAGACGCATGAAACGAACCCATTTGGCAAAAAACGCCAGCGTCTTCAAGGAGTTTATTTTTTGAGCCACTAGAAAAGATACCAAACGAACCCACCGAAAATGCCCAATTTCAAAAAAACCAGGGCAGAACCTTGCCCAAATTCGGCTCGTAGCGCGCAGGCCCTCTCGGATTGGACGCGCGGTTGAGAAAGGATTATACATCAGAGACATACATCATGAAGAACCAGGCCATGGTGAGAACCCAGATCTATCTGACCCGGCGCGAGCATCTAAGCTTGCGGCGCTTGGCCAAACGCCTCGGCCGTCCGCAGAGCGAGATAATCCGCGCAGCGGTGGATCGCTGGCTGGAACAGACGACGGCTGCGGGGCGCGCGCAGGTCCTCGATTCGGTCGCGGGACTCTGGCGCGGACGCACCGATCTGCCCGACTTCAGCGCCCTGCGGCGCGAAGCTGATCGCGTCGCGCCTCCTCGCGGCCAGGCATAGCTTAAGATGCCAGCACCGACGGCGCTGTTCATAGATACTGACGTTCTGATCGACTATCTTCGCGGCGAGCCCAAGGCCCTTGCCTATCTGAAAGCCGCCGACGCGCGGCTTCGAGTCTCGTGCCTCACACTCGCCGAGTTGTACGTTGGCGGGCGCGATGGCGCCGAGCGCGAAGCGCTGGCCCGTCTCGAGGAGCTGCTCGAACCGGTCGAGGTTGACCGCGACATCGCGGTGCAGGCTGGGTTGTATCGCCGCGAGTACGGCCGGAGTCATGGCACGGGCTTGGTTGACGCCGCGATCGCGGCCAGCGCGGTCGCATCGCAAAGCGCGCTGGTGACCCTCAACGCGCGCCACTTCCCGATGCTGCGCGGAGTGATTGTTCCTTACCGCAAGCCGTGATCAGATCATCTAAGGTTCCTTATGCCTAACCCGTTCCCGCCAGAATTTTTCGGACGAATCGACGACTCGGACGACGAGCTGTTTTACACTGCGCCGCGGCGCGTCGTGCATATCGACGACGGCGCGATCGCCAAGGTCGGACAGATCTACGCGCAACTTCTTCCGCAAGGCGGCGCGATGCTCGATCTGATGAGCAGTTGGCGATCGCATCTGCCGGCCAACCTCCGTCCCGCGCGCGTCGTCGGACTCGGAATGAATCAGGCCGAGATGGCGGACAATCCGCAACTCACCGAGATCGTCATCCACAATCTCAATCGCGCGGCGCGCCTTCCTTTCGCCGACGCCGAGTTCGATGGCGCCGTGGTCACGGTTTCGATTCAATACATGACCCAGCCGGTCCGGACCTTTCGCGAAGCCGCGCGCGTGCTCAAGCCGGGTGCGCCGTTCGTCGTGACCTTTTCGAACCGGATGTTCCCGACCAAGGCGGTCGCGATCTGGCATCATCTGAACGAGCACGATCGCGTGGGCCTGGTCGCGCGGTACTTTATGGATGCGGGCGGGTTTGAGAATATGGATGCGATCGACCGGAGCGAGGCGACCGATCCGCCGAGCGATCCGATTTGGGGCGTCGTCGGTTACCGCAAGCGCGAGGCAACCATTTGATAAAAAACCGCGGACTGCGCCATCTGGCGCTCAAGGTCAAAGACGTCGAACGCGCCAAGGCGTTCTATGAGCGCGTGTTCGGCATGAAGCTCGTCTGGCAGCCCGACCCGGACAACGCCTACCTGAGTTCGGGATGCGACAATCTTGCGCTGCATCGCGGCGACGGCGGCGACCCTGCCGCGCAGCGCCTGGACCATCTGGGCTTTATCGTCGAGAGTATCGCCGAGGTCGAAGCGGGATGGCGATGGGCGCAGGCCGAGCATTTGGAAATCGTGCATCCGCTGAAACATCATCGCGACGGTTCGGTTTCTTTCTATATTCGCGATCCGGACGGCAACGTGATCCAGGCGCTCTACGAGCCTGCCGCGAGCGCGATCCAATTTAATTCCTGACGGGCGCACGAATCTGCGCCGGAGAACGATCGATGCTCAAAGGCCGCGCAACCGCTGATGCATCGGCGGCGTACGCCAGCCGATTCTCAAATCTGTCCGGAAATTTCCGCCCGATGCTCGGGCTCAGTGTTTCGTCGATCGGAATCGGCACCTATCTTGGCGAGCCCGACTCCCAAACCGACGCGGACTACGAAGCGTCGCTCACCGCGGCGCTCGCCGGGGGAATCAACCTCATCGATACCGCGGTGAACTATCGCTTCCAACGCAGCGAGCGCACGATCGGCAAGGTCCTCGCCGCGATGACGGCCGCGGGAACGATCAAGCGCGAGGAGATCGTCGTCGCGACCAAGGGCGGCTACATCACCTTCGACGGCGAGGTGCCGCCCGACCCGCGCGGATGGTTCGACGAACATTACCTCCGCAGCGGAATTGTCGCGCAGGGCGATTTGGTCGAGGGCTCGCACTGCATGACGCCCAAGTGGCTCGCGACGATGCTCGAGATGTCGCGCACCAACCTGGGACTCGAGACGATCGATATCTATTACATCCACAATCCCGAGACCCAGCTCGGCGAGGTCTCGCGCACGGAGTTTCTGGGGCGGATGCGCGCGGCGTTCGAGTGGCTCGAGGCGGCGGCCGCGGCCGGAAAAATCGGCGTCTATGGAATCGCGACCTGGAACGGCTTGCGCGCGCAGCCGACCGAACGCGGTTTTCTTTCGCTCGACGAGCTCTGGCGTCTGGCGCACGAAGTCGCCGGCGACGCGCATCACTTTCGCGCGCTGCAGCTCCCCTACAACCTCGCGATGCCCGAGGCGGTGACGCGCTCGAACCAGACCGTCGGCACCCAGAAGGGGACCACGCTGACCGTCGCAGGCGCGATGGGCCTCGGCGTATGCGCCAGCGCGTCGCTGCTGCAAGGACGCCTCGCGAAGGGGCTGCCGGAGATATTGAACGAGACCTTTCCAGATTTTTCTTCCGACGCGCAGCGTTCGATCCAGTTCGTCCGCTCGACGCCGGGAGTCAACGTCGCGCTGGTCGGAATGAAAAGCGTCGAGCACGTGCACGACACGCTCGCCGCCGCGGCGCATCCTCCGGCGGGCGTCGA
>JBAPSR010000123.1:0-3380 GCA_049281755.1 Binataceae bacterium (SeqCode) | reverse complement strand
CCGCTAACCGCGCGGTGCAAGCGGTAGCGTCCTCGATGGCTGCGCTGCGCGGGCGCGCGCCGGGTTGCCTCTCCGAGAACTGTTCGTGCGGGCTATCGATCTCGGAAATCTCGCCGACTCTCGTGCCGACCACCGTCATCTACTCGCGCACCGACGGAATCGTGCACTGGGAGAGCTGCATCGATCGCAGCGGCTCGCTGATGGTCGAGAATGTCGAGGTGCATTGCTCGCACGTCGGGATGGCTGTCAGTGCGGACGTGTACAAGATCATCGCCGCGCGCCTGCTGTTGCCCGAGTCCGAGGAGCACGAGCGCTCGCGCCTGCATCTGCATCCCGGCGCCGAAGCCATAATCTGAATCGCGAAAAAGAAACGCCGGATCCATTCTAGGAATCCGGCGTTCGCGTCGTAAGCGCGCGACTCGAGCAGCGCGCTATTTCAGATTTTCGTTGGCGAACTCCCAGTTGACCAGGTTCCAGAAGGCCTCGACGTACTTCGCGCGCGCGTTGCGATAGTCGATGTAATACGCGTGCTCCCATACGTCGCAGGTGAGGATCGGCTTCTTGCCTTCCTTGATCGGGCATCCGGCGTCATGGGTCGCCTCGATCGCGACTCCGCCGTCGGCGCTCTTCACCAGCCATGCCCATCCGCTGCCGAAGTGCGTGGTTGCCGTCTCGCTGAACTTTTTCTTGAAGTCGTCGAAGCTGCCGAACGCTTTCTTGATCGCGTCGGCCACCGGGCCCTTGGCCTCTCCGCCCGCGTGCGGCGCAAGCGACTTCCAGTAGAAGCTATGGTTGAAATGCTGGGCCGCATTGTTGAACAGGCCGCCGGCCGGCGCGCTCTTGATAATCTCTTCGACCGACTTGTGCTCGTTCGGCGTTCCTTTGACCAGGTTATTCAAGTTGGTCACGTAGGCCGCGTGATGCTTTCCGTAATGGTACTCGAGCGTCTCGGCCGAGATATTCGGCTTAAGCGCGTCCATCGCGTAGGGAAGTTTGGGAAGTTCGAAAGCCATTTTAAGACACCGTCCTTTCCTGACCGGAATCGAATCGAATCGATCGGCCATGTGGTCTAAAGAAGAATTTTGAGCGCAAAAGCCGTGGGAAACCGCAGCTTTCCTCGAAATCATTCTACCGCCCGCAGTTTTCAGCTTGCAAGCAAGTTTTGCCGCGCGACGGGTCTATGGCTTCGCGGCGGCGCGCAGGTACGCAGTGAGATCGTCGATCTCCGCGGGCGTCAGATCGGTCATCGCGCGCATGTTGTGGGTCGTGCGCTTGGGCGTATACCCAGGCGGATAGCTGAGATGCAGCACGCGATCCGCGACAAGCTCGTGCGCGGAGCCCGCGATCGCGGGGCCCTGCGCGCCGTCGAGATTTGGATTCGGATTGTGGCAGACGACGCAGTGGGTGACGTAAACCAGGCGTCCGCGTTCGACCGCCTCCGGCGGCTGCGTCTTGCCGCATGAAGCGAGCGCCAGCATCGCTACGATCGTAGCGATCACGATCGAGACAATTCGAATCATCCACGCCTGCGCGAGCTGGCCGCCTTGCCCGCGCGCCATTTCGCGAGCATCGCGGGCAGCTCCTGCTGCATGAACTCGAAGAACTCAAGCGTCTCGGCGATCCGCGCTCCTGCCGCGGTGCTGCGGCCGACGATCTCGACGCCCTCGCGCAGGCAGGCTTCGACGCGGTCGAGAACCTGGTCCTTGCGCGCGATCGCCTCGTACCAGACCTCGCTGTGGACACGGTAGTGCTCGCGGCGCGAGCCGGGCGCGGTTTCGCGGCTGGCAAGGTTGACCTGCACCAGGTAGCGCATCGCGCCGGAAATCGCGGCGGGGCTCACCTGGAGCGCGGCGGTCAGCTCGGCCGCGGTCATGCGTCCGGAATCCGATGCGAGCAGGGCCGCGAACACCCGCGCGGGCATCCGGGGGAAACCGGACTCGGCCAGCACCGAGGCGAAGCGTTCGACGAACCGCGAGCGTGCTTCGCGGTCGTGTTTCGTAATCTTCACAATATTGTGAAAATAGTGTAGCTTACGAAGCATGTCAATCACTATGAACGCGCTCAATCGCAAAGCGTTGGGCAAGCTCGGCAGCTTCTTGCCGGTGCTGGCGGGCGCGGTGTTCCTTGCCGCCTGGACGGTGGATTACTGGCAAGCGTGGATTTTCCTGGCGATATTCGGCGGCTCCTCGCTCGCGATCACCGCGTACCTGATGGAGCACGATCCGAAGCTGCTGGAGCGGCGGGTTTACGCGGGTCCGCGCTCAGAAAAACAGACCCGCCAGCAGATCATACAGGCAATTGCCTTCGTCTCATTTTTCGCGCTTCTGCTTTTCCCGGCGTTCGATCATCGCTTCGGATGGTCCGCGGTTCCGTCGTACATCGCGCTGGCTGGCGATGCGCTAGTCGCATTCGGCTTCCTGATCGTGTTTTTCGTGTTCAAGGAGAACACGTTCGCATCGGCGACTATCGAAGTTGATACCGGGCAGAAGGTCGTTTCGACCGGACCATATTCGATCGTACGTCATCCGATGTACTCAGGCGCCTTGATAATGCTGGTCGGCGTGCCTATCGCGCTCGGATCATGGTGGGGATTGCTGATGGTGATCCCGATCACGATCGTAATCATCTGGCGGCTGCTGGAGGAGGAAAAATTCCTGGCCGAGAGCCTGCCGGGTTATTCGGAATATCGAAACAAGGTGACGTATCGCCTGGCACCGCTAATCTGGTGAACGACTTCGCAGGAACAAGTTTCTGACCGAGATTGCGCCGTGCTACGCTTTGGCCTCAAAGAGGAAGCCACATGAATATGAATGTGAAACCCATCCCGTCGCTCGACGCCCGGGTCAACGAGATCCGCGCGCTCACGGCGCAGATCGTTAACCACGATATCCTGCCCAACGAACGCAAGCTCTGGGCGGGATATCGCGACAGCGCGACGGATGAGGAGCGGCGCAGTGCGCGGGAGTTGCGCGAGTCGATCAAGGCGAAGGTCAAGCAGGCGGGCCTGTGGGCGCCGCATCTTCCTCCCGAATACGGCGGCGCCGGACTAGGCTTCCTCGAACACGCGTACATGAACGAGGTGCTGGCTTACAGCATGGGAGCGGCGGCGCTCTTCGGCGTGGTCGCGCCCAACTCGGGCAACCAGCAGATCCTGCTCAAGTACGGAACCGAGGAACAAAAGCGGAAGTGGCTGGTGCCGCTGACCGAGGGCAAGATGGAATCCGGCTTTTCGATGACCGAGCCCGATTCGGCCGGCTCTGATCCGCGGTCGATCAAGACCACGGCGCGCCGCGAAGGCGACCAGTGGGTGATCAACGGGCACAAATGGTTCACCTCAAACGGGTTCCGCGCCGACTTCCTGATCGTGATGTGCCGAACCG
>JBAPSR010000122.1:0-9974 GCA_049281755.1 Binataceae bacterium (SeqCode) | reverse complement strand
TCTCGCGATAGCCCAGATGCTGCTGGAGGCCGGCGCCAGTCCGCGCGTCGGCGCGGCGGCCAATGTGACCGCGCTGCACATAGCCGCGCGGCGCGGGCCACTCGCGCTGGTCGAGATGCTGATTCGGGCGGGAGCGCTCGGATGGTATCAGGATTCCGCGGGCAAGCTGCCGCTTGATTACGCGCGCGGCGGCGACGCTCCGGACCGGGACGAGATCGTCACACTGCTCGATCGCCCCGTCATCCGCGATCCACTTTTTCGCCGCGCCGTGAATGCGATTCACGGCGGCGATCTCCGTGCGCTCACGACGCTGCTCGATGCGCATCCGAATCTGCTGCGCGATCGTCCGGGAGAGCCCGATTGCTACGGGCAGGACTATTTTCGCGACCCCAAACTGTTCTGGTTTGTCGCAAACAACCCGACCTTGATGAAGACGATGCCCGCGAATATCGCCGAGGTCGCTCGCGCGATGATCGAGCGCGGCGTCGAACGCGCCGATCTCGACTATACGCTCGAGCTCGTAATGAGCAGTTCGATCGCACGCGAGCAGGGGCATCAGATCCCGCTCATGCGGCTGCTCATCGAAGCGGGGGCGACGCCAGGTCCGCACTCGATCGTGATTGCTCTCGCGTATAGCGAGACCGAACCAATCGCGGCGCTGGTCGATCGAGGTCATCCCCTCACCGCGACCATTGCGGCGGCGCTCGGGCGCAATGATCGCCTGGCGCGGCTGCTCGCGGCGGCATCGCCGGAGGATCGGCAGATTGCATTCGCAATGGCGGTGATCAACGCGCAGGTCGAGTCGGCGCGAATCTGCCTCGACGCGGGCGCCGATCCGAATGCATATATGACCGTACATGCTCACTGCACCGCACTGCATAGTGCGACCGTGAACGACGACGCGGAGATGCTGAAGCTGCTGGTCGAACGCGGCGCGCGTCCGGAATCGCGCGACAAGCTATGGAACGACACCCCGCTCGGATGGGCGGTTCACAATAACCGCTCCAAGGCCGAGAAATACCTGCGGTCGCTCGCATGACGCGCGCTTCCAGTTCGGCAAGCCGCTGCGCTAGGCTCCCGGCAGAATCGGCGGGCACACCCGCCAAGGAGAATGCCAAATGTCAGGCAAGCTCAGCTCCAGACAAATCCACGCCAAGCTAGGGCATCCGGTGATCGACGCCGACGGCCATTGGCTCGAATTTGGTCCGTCGATTTCCGATTATCTGAAACGCGTCGCCGGCTCCCGCGTGGTCGATTCGTTCCGCTCGCGCAATGAGCGCGTACAGCATGCGCTGACGATGACGCCCGAGGAGCGCCGCGACCAGCGCCGCGCGCAGGAGGCGTTCTGGGGTGTGCCCGCAAAGAACACCCGCGACCGCGCTACCGCGATTCTGCCGCGCCTGCTCTACGAGCGCCTGGACGAGTTCGGCTTCGACTTCACCGTGCTCTATCCCACGGCCGCGCTCGGGGTTGCGTTTATTCCCGACGACGAGATGCGCCGCGCCACCTGCCGCGCCTTCAATCTCTACGTCGCCGATCAGTTCCGCGAGTTTGCCGACCGGATGACGCCCGCCGCGGCAATTCCGATGCACACGCCGGCC
This sequence comes from Binataceae bacterium (SeqCode), assembly GCA_049281755.1. Taxonomy (GTDB): domain Bacteria; phylum Desulfobacterota; class Binatia; order Binatales; family Binataceae; genus JBARDN01. Next base: position 8,373 of record JBAPSR010000122.1, on the reverse strand, counting down.
GAAGCGATCGAGGAACTCGAGTATGTCGTGAAGACTCTCGGGCTCAAGGTGATCCTGATGGGCAGCATGGTCCGCCGCACGATTCCCGCGGTCGTGCGCAAGGCTCCTGAAGCCGCGCGCTACGCTCCATGGTTCGACGTGCTGGGACTCGACAGCGAACACGACTACGACGCGGTGTGGGCCAAATGCGTCGAGCTGGGTGTGTCGCCGACCTTTCATACCGGCACGCGCGGCGTGGGCTTCCGGGTCTCGCCCTCGAACTTCACCTTCAATCATATCGGCCATTTCGCCGCCGCGAGCGAGGCGGTGTGCAAGGCGCTGTTCCTGGGCGGTGTGACCAGGCGCTTCCCCACGCTCAACTTCGCCTTCCTTGAAGGCGGCGTCGGATGGGCCTGCAACCTGTACAGCGATCTGATCGGACACTGGAAGAAGCGCAACCGCGAGGCGCTCGAGGACGTGAACCCCGCCAATCTCGACCGCGTGATGCTGCGCGAGCTGATCCAGAAATACGGCTCGGCGGAACTCGCCGGACGCGTCACCGGCTCGAGCAAGATTCTCGAAGGCGTCGGCTCTGCCGCCACCGGCGGAATTACCGAGCTCGACGACTTCGCGGCATGCAAGATCAAACGCGCCGAAGATATCCGCGAGCTCTTCACCCGCAATTTCTACTTCGGATGCGAGGCCGACGATCCGATCAATGCCTGGGGTTTCAATACTCACACCAATCCATTCGGCGCGCGCCTCAAGACTTTGTTCGGCAGCGACATCGGCCATTTCGATGTAGTCAACATGGCCGAAGTTCTCGAAGAGGCATTCGAGCTGGTCGAAGATAAACTTATTACTGAAAACGATTTTCGCGATTTTGTATTTATCAATCCAGTCCGCTTCTGGGGTGAGGGCAATCCGCACTTCTTCGACGGGACTGTAGTCGAAAGCGCCGCGGCGAAGCTCCTGCACGAACCGCCGCCGCGGACTGCGAGCGCAAACGTATAACGGCCGGCGCAATTGGTCTCGAGAGAAAGAACTTTGAATGACCAATCGGCTAAGCGTGCCAATTCGCGAGCGCAGATTCCTCGCGATTCCGGCCGCTCGACGTCATGCGCACCTCGCTTTATCCATTGCCCGGTCGCGCTCGGAATGACAATTTCTCCCGATCCTTTTGTGTCATTCCGAGCGCGAGCGGGCGACGCGTCTCGCTTCGTGTCAGATATGCTGAACGGCAGACGTCGCGAGGAATCTCGCCCTCACGCACTGGCACGCACTCCCGAGGGGTTACACATAACTGTCCGGGGTTTCACATTCCCTCTTCTTGTCAAAGGAGAGGTCAATCCGCGAAGCCCACTGACCCTCGCAACAGACCCCAAAACACGGAGACTGACTAATGGAGCAATCCAAACGCGGTACGGCGCTTACAATCCTTTCGCTGCTCTTCATCCTGGTGGCGATCGAAGACCTGCTCAAGCCGTTTCATCTCGAAGGGCCGACGACCGGCTTCGTCTTTTTCGGGACCCGCACCTACGGGATCGAAAACGCGATCCTGGGTCCGCTGTTCGGGATCTTCCTGTTAGTATATGCGATCGGAATACTGCGTATGAAAAAATACGCAGTAGCGCTCGCGCTCATATATGCAATCTACGTCGTACTGAATATAGTTCTATTTAGTATTCACCCTCCCGCCGGAGACCACGATTCGCCGGCGTTTCTGGTCGCATTTCTTATCCTGGCAATAGCTATTCCATGGATAGCCGCGATTATGCTCTGGCGCCGGCGCGATGCGCTAAGTTAACTGTGGCGGATGTCTCAGCGTTCAGGCTGCTCTGCGATAGCGGCGGCGCTATTTGCCGCGGCGATGCTTGTGGGTCTTGCGCCAGGCTCCGCGTGCGCACAAGGCAACGCGCCCCGGCCTCCGGGCAAAATCGATGAGATACCGGCGCCTGCTTCCGACGCCGATTTGGGCTACTTCGCCAAACCGCAATATATCGGCGATGCCTATTGCTATGCCTGCCATATGGATACTGCCAATGACTTCGCAAAAACCAGGATGGGGCAATCGTTCCTGATTCATCCGCATAACGATCTGGAACGCAAGGGATGCGAAGGATGCCACGGGCCGGGCAGCAACCACGCGATGCTCGGCGGAGGCCTCGGAGTCGGCGGCCTGATCGAGTTTCACGAAGGTCCCGGACAATCGACCGCGGCGGCGAATGGCGCCTGCCTCAACTGTCATCAGGATACCTTCTGGCACGCGCATACGCATGGCGCGGAGCTGCTCGCGTGCTCGGATTGCCATATCGTGATGACGAAGCTGAGCCCGACCGCGCAGCTCAGACCGCCATACGTCGCGCCCTGGAACCACGCGCGCGGATGGGGCGGCGCGGCACTGGCGGGACTCTTTGCCGGCGTCCTGACCGGCGCGATTTTTCGCCGCCGGAAATTGGTAAACCGCAAACAGGTAGACCAAACGGGTAAGCAATCGTGAGCGTGATTGATTTCGCGCGCGGCCCCGGGCTCCACTGGGCCCTGGTCATCCTGGTGTTCGGATTTTTCTGGCGCGGCGCAAATTTTATGATTCGCGGTGGCGAGCGCGATCTCTATTGGGCGCGCAAAGGATTTCACGTTCCCGCCGAGCGCTGGCATCTCGACAGCTACGCGATGCACGCCGGTCTGGTCGTGGCGACTCTCGGCTTCGCGCCGCACATCCTGCTACTTCGCGAACTCACCGGAATCAGTTGGCCCGGTCTGCCGATCGCGGTCGTGCTGTTCGCCGGCGTCGTGACGATCGTCGCGATGCTGTCAGTCCTCGCCTACCGGATCTCCGCCCACAAGCCGAGCGCCTTCTCGGCCTTCGACGACTACTTCAGTTGGATCGTAGTTTTCGCCGCGGCCGCGACCGGGATGCTCGCCTATCCGCACGTCGGAGGCGCAGCGCTAGCCGCGCCCTACCGCGCCCTCCTGACCGCGCACCTGCTGAGCGTCGAGTTGCTAATGGTCTGGCTCCCGTTCGGCAAACTCGCCCATCTCGCACTGATGCCGCTAGGCGTGCCAGCACTCCGCCTCGCCCGAATCCTCCGCCGCGCTAGCGCGCGACCATCCGCTCAGCAATGACGCGCGGCAGCAACCAAGCGGACAAAAGTTGATCGGCCTTTCGCAATTTTGCGAAACCTGCTAGAAAGAAACCGCGTGCCCAAAACTCAGCTCGTATTCTATCGCGAAGCGGACGGCACGGTGCCGGTTCTAGAGTGGTTCGATAGTCTCCCGGCCAGGGCACAGGACAAATGCATGATCAGAATTCAGAGGCTCGCGGAACTCGGTCATGAAATCCGTCGCCCGGAAGCTGACCTTCTCCGCGACGGGATCCATGAACTACGGGTCGGCCTTCAGCACCTCAACTATAGAATCCTCTACTTTTTTCACGGGAGAGTCGCGGCAGTTCTCGCGCATGGCCTGACAAAAGAGGCCCGAGTTCCGGAGACCGCGATCGATATGGCGCTGACGCGCAAGCGACGATTCGAACAGGATCCGAGGCTTCACACCTTCGAGGAGTAACCGCCTAGCGTTGAAGCGTAAATCACAAAATGAAAAAGACGAGCAGAAATAATGCCACGATCGATGCGGTCGAAATCATTCATCGTCGTTACTATGAAGGACGGCCGCAGCGGATAGCGCGCTTGGCCGAGGCGGAGGCGAGCGACACGGTTGCGCGCAAGATCTACCAGCTTCGAAAACGCGCGGGTCTCACACAAGGACAGCTCGCCAAATTGGTCGGCACCACCACGTCTGTCATTTGCAGGCTCGAAGATGCCGACTACGAGGGTCACTCACTTGCGATGCTCAAGCGGATCGCCGGGGCGCTCGACAAGCGGGTTGAGCTACGTTTCGTCAGCGCAAGCCGCAAGCCCAAGGTCGCTTAGTGTAACCGCATCTCGCGCGGATACTACGCCGCGCTAGCGCGCGGCCAGATGCTCCGTAATTACGCGGCGGCGGGAGTCGTCGATATACTTGAGAAGCTCGATCGCGAACGTTCCGTCGAGCTTTATCAGCGCGAAATCCAGCGGACTCTTCAGATATTGAAAACGTACCAGGTCGCCCTCGCTGGGATCGCGCATCCGGAGTCCGGTGAAGAAAAAACCCTGACGCTCGAGCTCGGCGGCAAGCGGCGGCGCGGCAGGATTGCTCAGCGGCAGTTCGACGGTGATTTCTTCGGCGCCGTCGTGGTTGAGAAATTGCCCGCGCGCGGCGCGAATCTGATCCGCGGTCTCGGCGCCCGGCTGAGTGACAGCGATTTTCGCGCGCTGCTTGTCGGCCTCGTACGACGTCTCCATGACGCCGGCGCCGGAGGGGCTTCGATGCTCGCCGAAAGAAACCTTGCGGCCGAGCAGCCCGAAAATACGCGTCGCGATTGCCTGGTGATGCTCCGCCAGAAACGCTTGCGCCGGCGGCGGCGCGCTCACGTATTTGAAATAGTCAATAAAACTCAGTCGTTGCGGATAGACTCCCTGCAGATTGTCCGCGCTCGGCGGCAGCGATCCCAGTACAATCCCGGTCGGATGCGAATTGAACCGTTCGCAGGTGCGCTGGCTGTAGATGTGATGCGTCACCGCGTCGCTTGAAAGGCCCAGCACGCCGAGTGCGCTGGCAAGTCCTTCGAGGTAGCCGTGCATCCGGTCGAGCAAATGATGACGCCGATGCTCGGGCAAGACCATCGCTTCTCCAGTCTCAGCCACCACCGTCAGATGCGGCCGCTCGAGCGCGCAATGTCCGACGACCTCGCCCGCCTTGTCCAGCGCGACCACCGAGACCAACTCGCCCTTGGCGTTGAGCTCGAGCAGGCGATCCGGATGATATACTTCGGCATGAATATACGACGGTCCGTTGACGCGGGTCGCGAGCGCCGGAATCTCCTGCGCGTCGGCAGGCGTAAGCCGCCGCACGGTATAGGTCGATTCGAGCGGATCGGCGGCCGGAGTTTCGGTACTGGTTGCGTTGGGTGATTCTTTTGCCACGCCGCGACTCTACTCGATGGCGCTCAAGATGTCAGCCGGGCGAGCCGGATAACGGGACAAGGGAATAAGGACCGCGAATGACGCGAGCGCGCCGACGAGCGAATATGCAATCGCGCCGCGGTAGCTTCCGGTATAGTCAATTATCATCCCCGCGATCGGCGGACCGAGCAGCGCGCCGACTCCGCCGCTGGTGTAAAGAATCCCCATCACCGTTCCAAGCCGCGCGACCCCGAACAGTTCCGCCAGCACCGCGGGCGAGAGCGCCACGAATCCGCCGTAACCGGTCCCCATCGCGATCGCGAACACCACCATCGTCGCGTATGAACTGCCCAGCAGCCACAAACCGAAGCTCGCGGCCAGCAGCAGGTAGCAGGCCTGGTAGAGGCGGATCGTGCTGGTCCGATCGGCGATCGCGCCGAGGCCGAGCCTGCCGATCACGCTGGCGCCGCCGATAATACTAATCAGCGCGGCGCTCGCGATCTCATTGGCGCCATGATCGTGCGCGAACGCCGGCAGGTAAACGAACGGCACGAACAGCGCCATCGAGGAGAGGAACGAGTTCAAGTACAACAGCCCGAACGCGGGCGTGCGGATCGCCGCACGCACATCGATCGCGCTCGGCGTCACGTGCACCGGCGGCCGCTCGGCTATTGCAGCGCATCCGAGCAGCAGCACCGTCGCGGCGATGCCGAGAACCAGGTCGGTATCGCGCCATCCGAGCCGCTGGATCAGCGCGGCACAGGCGGGCGCGACCAGCACCGTGCCGCATCCTATTCCCGCGACTGCGATTCCCAGCGCGGTGTTGCGCCGGCGCAGGAACCATCCGCCGACGACGGCGACCATCGGAACGTACGCAGTAGCTATTCCGATACCTACTCCGAGACTGTAAGTGAGGTAGCCGATCCATAGGCGATCGATGAACGCGGTCAATATGAGCCCGCCGCCCATCACGATCGCGCCCGCGCCTACCACGACCCGCGGGCCGAAGCGGTCGCTCAGATGCCCTGCCGGCCATCCGAGCGCGCACCACACGAACACGGTCAGCGAGAAAACCGCAGAGGTGCTGCCGCGTCCGGCGCCGAATTCGGTCGCCATCGGTTTGAAGAACGCGCCGAAGCTGTACGCGATTCCATAGACCACGAACATCGCGACGAACGCCACCGCGACCATTCGCCACGACCGCGCCGAATCGAATCGCGCAAGCTCCCGCGCGGCCTCGATTTCAGCGGCATCTGCGGACGGCGCAGCAATGTTTGGATCGGTGGTATGCATGGCGGCAAATCGCGCCAAGCCTCGCGTAGCCCGCCCGCAGATGCAAGCGCAGCCGCTAGGGAGCAACCTCGCGCCGAACCGATGCCGCGCTGTCCTTTAGACAGGACTCTTTGAATCAGAATCGCTTCGAAGCGCGAAGAGTCGCCAAGATCCAGGAACGCCCTTGAGTTCGTGGGCGCCGCGATCGTCAAAATCGAATCCGGCTCCAGAAATAACGTCTCTGACAGTGCTGGAGACAACCACCTCTCCTGAACGCGCGAATCGAACCACACGCGCACCGATATGTACCGCAATTCCTGATACTTTCCCCTCTCGCAGCTCACATTCGCCGGTATGGAGGCCAGCGCGAATCTCGATTCCAAGATCTTTTATCTCCCGGCACAGTGACGATGCGCACCTGACTGCCATGGCGGAGCTTTTGAATAACGCGAAAAAATCGTCTCCGAATGTGTTAATCTCAATCCCTTCGAATTGCTTAAGCTGACGGCGGATTAGAGCGTAATAAGAATCGAGCGTCCTGGTCCAGTTTGCGTCCCCCAACTGCGCGGCGTGGATGGTTGAATCGACGATGTCGAGGAACATGATAGTAGCGAGCGTCCGTCCTTGCCCCCCGAGAAGCCTGGTGATGGCCATGCTGCGCGTGTCGGGTCCCAATTTGGAGCCAAGCCCGTTTATGCGTTTCTCCAACGCGGGCATCGCCAATGCCTTCGCCGAGGCCAATGCCGATTCGGTCAGATCGATCGCGCGTTCGCGATCGCCCTGCTTGTTTCGGTTCGTCAACATCTCCGCGTAGCGATACTTGGCGCGAGCATGCCACGGTCTCGCTCCGGACCGAGCCGTCAGGTTCAGGGCATTTTGAAAGTGCCTTTCAGCAGATTCGAACCGCTCCAAAACGGTTGCCAGCGCCCCGAGGTAGAGTGCGATCGGGCCATAGCTGACATACATATCGAGAGAGGCGTGATTGGAAGCAAACGGCTCGAGCATTTGATAGAGGATTTCTGCACGGCGGGTATCGCCCAAAAACACGCATGTCTCGCTGAGGAGAGCCATGCACGCGAGCCAGCTGACGTCGCGCCGGATTCGCGAAAAGTCATCTTGCGCCAGCTGCTCGAAATAGAATGCGGCATCTTCTCCCCGTGCGATCTCGCTATAACAAAATGCGAGCGCACATCTTGCAAATGTCAGAGCCGGAAAATGAACCGTATATCCCCTGATCATCGGTTCCAATTCGGAGAAGCGATTTTGTTCGCGGCGAATCAAGGAAAGCTGCGTGGCAAAGGCTTGCGATGCCATTCCATCCCGGCGGTTCTGACCGAGATTAGCCGCCTGAAGCGCCAGTTGCTCTGCTTCTTCGAATCGACCGTCGAGCAGAGATCGCATGGCAAGCGCGGCTTCCGTCAATCCGAGATGCTGCTGTCGTAGCTCAGTTGTCATCTGAGTATAAAATTGAAGCTCGCGGTCCAACTCATCGATATCGCCAATCTGCAGGAGATCCCTGATCCGAAGATAGCTGGCTGTCAGTCCCAACCTTGCGTTCTGACAATGACGGGCGAGCGCGGCGATTTCGGTGGAGGTTGCAAGTCGATCAGCGGCCGCCGCGTCCGGCCCAAGCGTCGCTATGTGCACTCTGTATAAGACATCGGCAAGCGTTGCCGGATCATCCAGTTTTCTGGCGGTAGCGACAGCCTCCTTGCCCAGAGAGATCCGGCGATTTTCGGGATCTGACCATTGGAGTGCTTCCGCCAGGCGTCCAAGAGCCAGCGCGCGCCAGCTACTGTCGTGCTGGCCGAGCCTTTCAAGCGCCTCCTCAAGACCTCGGATCAATCTCTGATTGACCACTCCAGGCGTCTCCGGCAAAAGACCTATTCCCAGGTACGCGCGCGCCAGACGCGATGCGCTGGAGATTTCACGAGCGATGCCGGCTGCTCTTTCAAAACTCTCGGATGCTTCGGAAAAAAGGCCGCATCGATGTTGTGCATAGGCGAGATCCAGGATCAACTCGCAATGACTCTCGTTTTGAACGGCTCCGTGACTCTCCACCGCCTGCAGCGCGCACTTATACAGTCTCAATCCCTCATCATTAAGAGAGCTGTTGAAT
>JBAPSR010000121.1:0-7781 GCA_049281755.1 Binataceae bacterium (SeqCode) | reverse complement strand
TTCGGTTGAGCAATAGGGCCTTCGACAAGGCTCATCGAATAGAGGACGTCGAATCGGTCGGCCAGCGTGTAGCCACGCCGCTTCAGCAGTGCGATGCGCTCAGGATCGCTATCGAGCACGTGGGTTGTGAGCGTATTCTCGCCGAGCATCGTCATCGACTTCGGGATCTTCGCACCGCCGGACCGCAAGAGACTTCGCCGTCGGTCTTCGGCCCATCCCAGGATTTCGCCGGCAAACGAATCATCCAGCGACACACCGGCCCCGATGTCGAAATCAAAGTTTAGCCGTGGTTCGAAGCAGGCGTAGGCGACGAGGTTATCGCCGTCGAACCAAAGTCGAATGTTGATATTAGGATCGGACCCCGGGGACAGCATCCACACGACATCGCCGGCCTTCATATAGGTCGAACGCGGCCAGCGAGCAGCGGTAGTCTTGCGGGCAAAATCGATTAGCAGATCAAGGTCGGCGGCGCCGCAGTAGACGCGCGAGGTAAAATGGTTCACGACGAATCTCCTGACGCAAAGCGTTCGAGGCCTCCCCGGTGGGAGGACTCCATTAGAAAACGAAGCGGGAGATTGTCTTAGAGAACCATCGTCGTGGAGAGAACCCCTTGTCGCGATGAAAATATCACTGGCTATTCGCGCCGCGCAATGAGGCGCATCATCGAATGTCATTCCCTCGCGCGGCTCCTGCGCGTGGGAACTCGTGCTCGGCCGTTTGCGTGTATGTTACTCGGCGGTGCGTGCATGAGCGCCTCGGGATTTCTCGCCTAGGGCTCGAAATGACGATTGGGCCGGGGCTAAGGCTACGATACTCGTGCGCCAAACCCGCATCCGTCATTTCGACCCCTTCGGCCTTGCTCAGGGCGGGCTCTGGGAGAAACCCCGAGGCGTCCATGCTCCGAGTCCACGCCGCATGCAGTGCTCCCTCGTTGGGGATTTCCTTCGGCCTTGCTCAGGACAGGCTCTCGCGCGGCAGCTACGCGCGGGAGTGACACCGATGGCATCCAGTGACGTTGCTGGAAAGGCCTGTGGGTTTATCGAAGAAACCCCACACCATCAGAATCGACAGTAGTTTGACTGATAAATGATCCGCTGTTAGTTTCGTTTCGTTTATCGGTTCCATTCCCGGTCAATTTGAACGATTCTGATCATGTATCGCCGAATAAGCGCATGCGTGGAGTGATATCGCTGTGAAGATTCTGGTCCCAATTAAACGTGTTCCCGACCCGGCCACTACTATCCGCGTCCTTCCCGACGGCTCGGGTATCGCGACCGACAACGTCAAGTGGGTGATCAACCCGTTCGACGAGATCGCAATCGAAGAAGCCCTGCGGATCAAGGAGAAACAGGCGGGCAGCGAAGTGGTGCTGGTCACGATCGGCCAATCCACCTGGCAGGAGCAGCTTCGCACCGGGCTTGCGATGGGCGCAGACCGCGCAATCCTGGTGAAGAGCGACGGCTACCTGGACCCGCTCGCGCTTGCGCGAATCCTCGCGAAGATCGCGGGCGACGAAAAGGCCGATATCGTGCTGCTGGGCAAGCAGGCGATCGACGACGACTCGAACCAGGTCGGCCAGATGCTGGCCGAGATGCTCGGATGGCCGCAGGCGACTTTCGCCTCGAAGGTCGAGTTCGCAGATCAGAAGGTCACCGTCATCCGCGAGGTCGATGGCGGCCTCGAAACTATCGCGTTCAATCTGCCCGCCGTCGTCACAACCGACCTGCGCCTCAACGAGCCGCGCTATGCATCGCTGCCGGGCATCATGAAGGCGCGCAAAAAGGAGCTCAAGGAACTTCCCGCCGAAAGCCTGGGGCTGGACCTTGCGCCCAAACTCAAAATCAAATCGCTGACCGCGCCGCCCAAGCGGCAAGCCGGAAAGAAAGTCGGCTCGGTCGCGGAACTGGTGGCAGTGCTGCACACGGAAGCCAAAGTTATCTAGCGGTTATCGGAAAACTTTGCGGAAAACTTCAAAAGAAATTGTCTCATCGCCTGCAATCGACCGCTCACGCGGCGTGGAGCAGACGCCGGAGTGAATTCAAATGGGTGACGTTCTAATTTTCGCCGAGCATCTGGGCGGCCATTATCCAAAGACCACGCTGACCGCGATTCACGCGGGTATCGAGCTGGCGCAAAAACGCGGCGGAAGCGCGATCGCGGTCGTGGCGGGCGACGCGCCCGAGGCGGTCGCCGCGGAAATCGCCAAGTACGGCGCGTCAAAAGTGATCGCGCTCGTACATCCTGCGCTGAAGAACTATCTGGCCGACGCGCATGCGGCCGCTCTGAGCGCACTGGTCAAGAAAACCGGCGCGGAATTCGTGCTCACAACTGCAACCGCGCTCGGCAAGGACCTGGCGCCGCGGCTGGCCGCGCGGATGAACGCGCCGATGGCTTCGGAAATCACCGCGATCAACGACGACGGCACCTATGTGCGCCCGATGTATGCCGGTAACGCGATGGCGACGATCGAGCTCGACGGTCCGGTCAAGGTGATTACAGTGCGCGGCACCGCGTTCGACGCGGCCAAGCCCGCCGCATCCGCCTCGCCGATCGAAAAGCTCGGCGCCGAGATCGACGCCACCGCGCTAAAGCAGGAGTTCGTCTCCTTCAACCAGACCAAGAGCGATCGCCCGCAACTCACCGAGGCGCGGATCGTGGTGTCGGGTGGGCGCGGGCTCAAGTCGGGCGAGAATTTCAAGATCGTGCTCGAGCCGCTGGTCGATGAAATGGGCGCCGCGATGGGCGCGTCGCGCGCGGCGGTCGATGCGGGCTTCGTACCCAACGATTTGCAGGTCGGGCAAACCGGTAAGGTCGTAGCACCGGAGCTTTACGTGGCAGTCGGAATCTCCGGCGCGATCCAGCATCTGGCCGGAATGAAAGATTCCAAGATCATCGTCGCGATCAACAAGGACGAAGAGGCGCCGATCTTCAGCGTCGCCGACTACGGCCTGGTAGCCGATCTATTCAAAGCCGTGCCCGAGATGGTCGAAGAGCTGAAAAAAGTCAAAGCGCACTGAGGCATCGACCGATGGCGGAGCTGCAGCACAAATTCACCGCGACCAACGGAATCAAAATGCACTACGTCGAGCAGGGCGGCGGCCCGCTGGTCGTGTTGTGCCACGGATGGCCGGAGTCGTGGTACTCGTGGCGGCATCAGATTCCCGCGCTCGCGGCGGCAGGCTTCCGCGTCGTCGCGCCGGATCAGCGCGGTTACGGACGCACGGACCGGCCCGACGCGATCGAGGCCTACAACATTTTCAATCTCACCGGCGATATCGTCGGACTGGTGCATGCGCTCGGCGAGTCGCGGGCGATAATCGTCGGACACGATTGGGGTGCGCCGGTGGCGTGGCACTGCGCGCTGTTGAGGCCCGATATGTTTTACGCGGTCGGGCTCTTGAGCGTACCGTTTTTGCCGCGCGGTCCGATTCGTCCGACCGATGGGATGAAGGCGCTGGAAGGCAAGACCAACTGGTTCTATCAGCATTACTTCCAGGAGCCGGGCCGGGTCGAAAAGGAACTCGACGAGGATCCGCGCCGCTCGATCATGATGATGCTGTACTCGGCGTCGGGAGATCCGCCGCCCGCCGAGCGCTGGAAGTTCCTGTTTCCGCGCTCGTACAAATTCCTGGAAAGCGGCACGATTCCCGGCCGTCTGCCCGGATGGCTGACCGAGGAAGACCTCGATTTCTACGCCGCCGAGTTTGGCAACTCGGGCTTCCGCGGCGGAATCAACTGGTACCGCAATATCGATCGCAACTGGGAGATGAGCGGCTTCCTTGACGGCGTGAAGCTCACGCAACCCTCGATGTTCGCGGCCGGGGAGCATGACGTGGTGCTCGCGATGTATCCCGATGCGGCTAAGGTGGTCGATTTCTCGATGCCGAATTGCCGCAAGAAAGTGATCATCCCCGGCGCGGGTCACTGGCTCCAGCAGGAGCGTCCGAAAGAAATCAACGATCTGCTAGTCGAGTTCGTTAAGGGGCTCTGAGCCTCGGCCGCCGCGCCGATTCAGGTAAGCGTCGCCCAAGGATCGATCAGCTCGATTTCCAGATCCTGAAAGTGACGACGATTGCCGGTCGCCAGCGCCGCGCGCCGCGCCGCCACGATTCCGGCGATTTCGATATCACGGAAATCGACTGTCTTGCCGGCCGCTCTCCGCTCCGCGGCGCAACTCGCCGCTTTGTGCGCGGCCTCCTGATCGAAGGGGAGAATTCGCTCGCTCAAATCGTCCTCGACGAGCCGCGTGAAGGCTTCCTGTAGCTGCCGCCTGCGACGACTTGGCGCGAGCAACTCGAGACCGAAGCGAATCTCGAAGACCGTCACCGCTGTGGTCCAGATTGATTCGGGTGGCTGACGGTCGAGCCAGGCAAGGACAATCGGATCCGCGTCTTGCCGCATCAACGCCGACAGGACATCGGTGTCCAGTACGATCATCGCTTGAAGTCCGCATGCCGCGCCTTCTCGCCACGAAACTCCGCGATATCTTCCTCAAGTCCGATGCGCGCGAAGCGGTCTCTGATTCGGCTGCCAAGTGGAGCAGGCGCGCTCTCCTCTACCCTGACGGCGTTGCGAAGGATTTCGCGCACCTCCTCCTCCATGCTGTGGCCGCGCCGGCTCGCGCGGCGCCGCAGGCGCGTCTTCACGCTTTCTTCCAGATTTCTGACCACGAGTTGTGACATTGATATCATGATATCATTCTCGGCAATCTCCTTCAAGTTCGCGATATATTCGCCGGCCCTATTCGCAACCTGTTCGCGTCAGAGCCGGATTTAACATTCCCGTAACAGAACCACCCCCGCCCAATAAAGTATGGTTGTTATGATTCGGGATGAAAAACCGTCTCCGGCACTTGGAGGTGCATCGATGTCGCTTTCGTCCCACATTCGCAGAGCCCTCGGCTTCGCGGCCGCTGCCGTGCTGACGCTTGCCGCGTCGGCGGTATTCGCGTCCACGCAACTTACAGGCGCAGGTTCGACCTTCGACTATCCGTTCTTCTCGAAAGCATTTTACGAATACAGCCAGCAGCGTTCCGATGTCACAGTCAATTATCAGTCGATCGGCAGCGGAGGCGGAATCCAGCAGTTCATCGCGAAGACGGTTGATTTCGGCGCATCCGATGTCCCGATGAATGCAGAGGAACTCAAGCTTGCGCAGGGACCGGTGCTGCAAGTTCCGGTCACCCTGGGCGGAGCCGCGATGGGTTATAATCTGCCCGGGATCGGCAAGGGACTTCGCCTCACCCGTCAACTGATTGCCGACATCTTCCTTGGGAAAGTCACCAAGTGGAACGATCCCGCGATCGTGAAGCTGAACTCGGGAATGAAGCTGCCCGATATGCCGATCACCGTCGTGCATCGCTCTGACGGCTCCGGCACTACTTACATCTTCACGGATTTTCTGAGCAGCGTGTCTCCCGAATGGAAGCAAAAGGTCGGGACCGGGAAGAGCGTGCAGTGGCCGGTCGGCCTTGGCGGCAAGGGCAACGAGGGCGTGGCGGGTCAGGTGCGCCAGACTCCGGGCGCAATCGGATATATCGAGCTGGCGTACGTGCTCGAGAATGAGATGACCTACGCACAGGTGGAAAACAAGGCCGGCACGTTTGTGTATCCGTCAATCGAGACGGTCGCCGACGCCGCGGCCAGCAAGCCCGAAGTGAATGCGACCGACTTTTCGATCGTGGACGCGGCCGGCGCCAATTCGTATCCGATCAGTGGCTACTCGTGGGTCATGCTCTACGAAAAGCCGTCGGATGCGGCTCGCGCGAAGCTCGTCAAACAGACGCTGGAGTGGTTGGTCACGAAAGGCCAGTCGGTGGCGAAGTCGGTTGACTATGTACCGCTTCCCGATAACGTCCAGAAACAAGCGCTGAAAGTCATCTCGCAAATGCAGGCGTAGCTACTTAGTCTGGTATAGCACATCTACTCGATAGCCGAAGTAACTACTCGGGAAAGATTCAAGATGGCGGACACTGACGAGCGCAACACCGGCGGGAATTTCGGCCTCGCTCTCGCACCAGGAATGGACGCCGGCAATCCCGCGCTCAAGCCGATGGTCGAGCCGCGCGCCGAACCTGTGCGCCTGCGGCTGCCGCACGCGCCCAGCGGAACCGGCTTCGACTTATGCGTTTATGGTGCGACCTTCGCTTTTCTGGCGCTGGTCGTCGGACTCTTCGTCGAGCTGTTATGGAGCTCGCGTCTGTCGCTCTCGACGTTTGGATTGTCGTTCCTGTGGACCAGCGAATGGAATCCGGTCACTAACCAGTTTGGCGCGCTGCCCTTCATCTACGGAACCATCGTCAGTTCCGCGATAGCCATTCTGCTGGCGGGCATAGTCGGCGTGCTGGCGGGCGCATTTCTGGCGGAGTTCTGTCCGCTGCGCCTGTCGGGTCCGCTTAGCTTTGTGATCGAGCTGCTCGCCGCGGTTCCGAGCGTGGTTTATGGCTTGTGGGGATTGTTCATTCTGGCGCCGGTCATGCGCGATTGCGTCGAACCGTTCCTGCAGCACTACCTGGGCTTTCTGCCGATCTTCACGGGAACCATCTATGGCGTCGGGATGCTCACCGCCGGAGTTCTTCTGGCTATTATGATCGTCCCAACCGTTACCGCGATCTCGCGGGACGTGATGGCCGCGATCCCGCAGACGCAGCGCGAGGCGATCTGGGCGCTCGGCGCGACTCGGTGGCAGAGCTTCCAGATGGTGGTGCTGCCTGG
The DNA here is from genome assembly GCA_049281755.1 of Binataceae bacterium (SeqCode). Classification (GTDB taxonomy): domain Bacteria; phylum Desulfobacterota; class Binatia; order Binatales; family Binataceae; genus JBARDN01. Next base: position 1,068 of record JBAPSR010000121.1, on the reverse strand, counting down.
CTCGCGTGCGGGTGTGTTCGGCGCGTGTATCCTGGCGCTCGGACGCGCGCTTGGAGAGACGATCGCCACCACGATGGTTATAGGCAATCGGCCCGCGATCGCGGCCTCTCTGTTCGCTCCGGGATATAGTATTTCGAGCGTGATCGCCAATGAGTTTACCGAGGCGACTACCCAGGTCTATCTGAGCGCGTTGATCGAGCTAGGCTTGCTGCTCTTTATTATCAGCGTGATTGTAAATGCGCTTGCGCGAGTCCTGCTCTGGACAATCTTCCGGCCGATGGAGAGCTAAGTGCAAACCCCGATAACGTTACGTCATCCGCGCAGCGCACTGGGTATCTTTGCATCCGCTTTTTGCGCGGGAGGCGTGGCGATTATCCTGCTGCTGATCCTCGGCTATGTCATCCGCGAAGGTATTGGCGCAATCTCGCTCAGCTTCCTGACCGAGCTGCCGCATCCGGTGGGAGTAGCGGGAGGCGGAGTAGGTAATGGACTCGTCGGCAGCGCGATTATCGTCGGACTCGCAGCCGTGATGGCTATTCCGATCGGCACTCTCACTGGCCTCTATCTGACCTATTTCGGACGCGGAACGTTCGCGGCGACGGTGCGTTTTCTTTCGGACGTTCTTTCCGGAATTCCAAGTATCGCGATCGGACTGTTCGCCTACACGATATTGGTGGCTCCGCTCAAGCACTTTTCGGCTTTCTCGGCCTCGTTCGCATTCGCGATCCTGATGCTGCCGGTGATCATCACCACCACCGAATCCGCGATCAAAGGAGTCTCGCACGAACTTTACGAGGCGGCGCTCGCGCTGGGCGTGTCGCGGCATCACGCGATCATCCACGTGATACTTCCGTCGGCCCGTTCCGGAATCATCACCGGAATCGTACTGGCTATTGCCAGAGTCACCGGCGAGACCGCGCCGCTGCTTTTCACCGCCTTCGGCAGCCAATTCTGGGAACTCAACCCAAACAATCCGATGGCGGAACTGTCGTTGCAAGTCTTCACCTACGCGATCTCTCCGTACAAATCGTGGCACGAACAGGCTTGGGGCGGAGCGTTGCTGCTCAT
>JBAPSR010000120.1:0-9763 GCA_049281755.1 Binataceae bacterium (SeqCode) | reverse complement strand
GGAGCGCTCGCTGATCCCGCCCGACCCTGCGCTCGCGTTCCTGCACGAGCTGCTCGAGGACTACGGCGACGAATGGCTGACCAAGCCAATGTTTCACTACCGATGGAAGTACGAGGCCGATATTCACAAAGCCTCGCACGTCCTCGCGCTGGATCGCGACCTGCATCTCGATGACGCACGGCTCAAAAAGACCTCGACCTATATCGCCGAGCGGCAGATCGCGCGCCTCGGCGTGGTCGGCTCCAACGACGTGACGACGCCGGTGATCGAGGACAGTTACCGCCGCTTCATTCATCTGCTCGACGACCATCTGAAGGCGGGCAACTACTTCCTGATAGGTTCGCGGCCCGGCGTTGGCGACTTTGGAATTTTTGGACAGCTAAGCCAGCTCGTGCATTTCGACCCGACTCCGGCGGCGCTCACGGCGCGCGAAGCGCCACGCGTCATTTCGTGGGTCTCGCATATGGACGATCTTTCGGCGCTCGAAGTGAGCGAATGGCCTTCGCGCGACGCGCTCGCTTCAACGCTGCGCGCGTTCTTCACCGAGATTGGCCGCGTGTACGCGCCGTTCCTGATCGCGAACACCCGCGCGATAAATTCGCGAGCCGAGCGAGTCGAATGCGAAATCGACGGGCGCCCATGGACACAGCAGCCGTTCCCTTATCAAGCGAAATGTTTCAAATGGCTGCGCGAAGGCCGCGCCGCGCTGTCCTCTGACGATCGCAAGTTCGTCGATTCGTACCTCGAGGGAACCGGCGCCGACGCGATCTTCCGCGCGAAAATCTGAAACCTCCCCGCCAGAGACCGCGCGGCTGCGTTCCCCGCCGTCGATGCGTTCGTTACGATAGCGCGCGATAATCTGAGCAGCAGCTCGACCCAGACCACAATCGCTCGAACGATCGCAAGCTCGGCGTTCCGGCACTCAGCGCGATCCTGCTCGCGATCTCTCTCCCGGACTACTTTGTCGGTATCGGTTCGAGCTACGACGTGTCGCTCGCGCAGTGGTACGGTGCGAACGGCCACAGATGGCGGGGGTACACCAACTTCGGTTTGGGAGGGCGTCCAGATCTGCAAGGGACGTCGCGATCGCGACGCTGTCCGAGTTCCTCGGCGGTACGACCGATCGCATCATTCTCGCCAACGCGATCTTCGGAGCGACCAAAGTTGCCATCGGAACACAACGTGATATCCGTTTACAGTTGACGTTATGTTAACTATCTGTTGACGTCGCTCGCGAATCGCAACGCAAAACACCGGTGAAAAGGGGTGGGTCCAATGAAAAGCGCCCAGGGGCGAGAACGCGAAAAGATCGGTTTCATTATTGTCTTGATAGCGGGTTTTCTGCTCATCTTCGGTCATGCACACGCGCAGGTATCGGTGAACGGTGTGTCAACGGAACTGAGTCCGGTCGCTGCGGGCGACACTCCTTCTAGTTTCAGCGCACTCGCAAATAGCGGCGGAGACCATCTTTGTTACTCGAAGAACGCCCTCGGAGGGTCGGTCGCATGTGCACTTACCCCCGGATCCGGCTCAAAGTGCACCGTTAACGAGATCTTCGTAACCTACATAGCTCCGAGTTTCGGGACTTACGGCAGCATTGAGTGCGATTTAGACTTCGGCACCTACGGTCATCCGTTTATTCTCAATACCAACTCGCAGAGCCCGGCCGTTTATCTGTCAAATCCGGTCAGCTCTGGCCTCACAGCCTCGACAAATCAGCAGATCATTCTCTTTTGCACCAATAACCCCGGCGATACCGTGGCCGTAAACATGGGTGGTACCTGTAATTGAGCAAACGGAAACTATGAAGGTATTCGTCCTAGCGATCACTGTGACCTTGGTTCTATTGAGCGTCGCTGGCGCGCAAAACGCGAAACCGATTGCTGGCCGCACTGGAGTTGACGCGCTTGGGCAGCCCTTAACCCCGGTCGGGTCGGGAACTAACAGTTCTCCTGATGCTCAAGCGCCCTACGTGCTCGTCATGCCACGGTTGGGGTTGCTTCTGAATGACCCAAAGGCCATTAAACCTCCGAACGGTAATCAGTGGGTGCAACTTCGGCCGCCGATGACACTGAACGCTTGCAACGAGCCAGTGCGTCAGCCGCAGTCTATTTTGATAAACGGGGATCGTGGAGGTTCGCCTCGCAAGGTTGACATCACCTCAGCACGCAGGTGCGTTCCACCCCGCGCGATATCATCCGGAAGCGGAAGCGTCAGTCGGTAAGTCCGATCTTCCCGGATCAGATCATCATCTCGAAGTACGAGCGCTCGATCAGATCACTGCGCGCGATGCCGAGCGCGGCGAGTAACTCGTCCACCGCGGCGCGGCTGCTTTCAGGATCGTCGCCTTCGGCGATCACCGCCTCTATTTCGCCGAAGTCGCCAAGGCCAGCGACGCGATCCAGATGCAGCCGCACGTTCGCGCGCATCAGCAGGGTTCGCTCTTTGCGCACCTCCGCCAGGATTCCGAGCGCCGCGGCGAGTATCGTGCGCATCGCAGCGGGATCGGGCACCGGAAGAATTTCGTAACGGCTCAACTGAAGCTCGCCGCTCCCCTCGCGTCCATAGTAGATTAGCACGCCCCCGGTTTCGTCGGCGATTTCGCGCAACTTGAGTTTGCCCTGCGCGACGCGGAAGAAGGTGTCGCGCTGGCGAAGGATCGCGCGCTCGGTGTATCCGATCGCTTCGGCGCGCGCGCAGGCGCTCGCGTGATCGAGCAGCGGAAATTTTGCTTCGAGGTTTCGCATTAGAGCCGCAAGATTACGCGAATTCACGCGCGCGTGGAAAAGAGTCGGGATTCCTCACGCGCGGCAGACACGCGCGCGGGAATGACAAAAGGACAAAAGCGAATTCAGAGCAGCAACCCTCCATCAGATCGATGCGCGCGGCTGGATGCGGAACCGACCCTAATTTCCACGCGCTGCGCCTATGCTCTGTCATTCCCGCGCGTGCTGCCGCGCGAGGAATCCCGGACTCTTCCTGCTCTCATCCCGTCCACGAAACTTGACATCGATTGAAAGCCCCGCGTACGCTCGCTCGACTCCAGTAGAGTCTTCGTCAAGACAGTGGCGCATCAAAAGACAGTCAAACCGCATAAGTCGATCGATCCCGACGACGCAAAGCTCGCTGCCGCCGGCTTCGATTCTCACGCGCCTGCCGCCGATGCGTTAAAGAAGGTCGCCGAGATTCGCCCGAGCGTCGGCGAGGTTGCATTCGCGCGCGCGCTCGGAACTGTCGCCGATTCGGCCGCCGCCGCGATTCTGGCCGGGATGGAAACCTCCGCTGCGGGCCCGATACGGCGTGAGGTTCGCCGCTCGCTCTTCAAGTTGCGCCAGCGCGGAATTGACGCGCCCGCGCACGCAGCTTCGATCGAGCATGCCGCGCACTCTCCCACTGTCGAGCGGCTCACCGCACTGTTCTCTCCTATCGACGGCGAAGGGGCGCGCATCATCTGGATCACCAAGCCGCGCATGCAGGGAGGAGTGACGCGCCTGTGGGGTTTGGTGTCGGAATCCGACGGGCTAGTCGGTGCGATCGCGGCTGGCCTTTCGCGCAAGGAGCTCAAATCGGAACGCGAGGAACTCGAAAGCCGCGCGGGGATGCGAATGGTCGAGGGTGACTGGCGATTGGCCGATTTTATCCTGTGCGAAGCGTACCGCCGCACGCCCGAGGCGCGCCGCGCGCGGGTGGGAAATTTCCTCGCGCTTCGCGCCGAAATTATCGCAACGCCGGCGCCTGCTGAACTGGCGCATCCGATTTACGACGAGCTGGGGGCCGACGTTCCAGTCGAACCGGCACTCGATCTTCTTAAAGAGCCCGAGCTGCTCGAATGGCGGCTGACTCCGTCCGAGATAGGTCCGTACGTCGAGGAACTCGGCCGCGCGAACGAAAGCGTGATCGTGCTCAACCAGATTCAGCAGCGTGAGCGAATCAACATCATCGTCGAGCGCGCAGTTGGCGAACTGTTTTCCGGCGAATCCGGAGCCCGCGCGCGCCGCCGGTTCGAGGATCTCGCCTACTACATCCTGCATAGCGGACGCCGCGAACCGGCAGCGTGGGCGGCGGCCGCCGCGAAACAGATCCAAGGCGGCGCCGATCTGAAACGCAGCATCTTCTTTCAGAGCATGCTGCGAACTCAGCTCGGGGCGATTGTCGCCGAAGAGCAACAGCACGCACAGCAGGAACCGCGGCTCATCGTGACCCCCGCCGAAGCGATGCGCGCGAGCGACGCCGCGCGCCGCCGCCGTTGACCGTCCTACTCGACTCCGAGCGAGTATCCGTAGTGCGTGCGGCGCCATCCCAGCCGTTCGCAGAAGCGATGCGCCCGGAGCCTGCGCACGTTGGTCGTCAGCGCCAGCTTGTAGCATCCGAGGCTGATTGCCAGCGCGGAAGCCGCCTGCATCATCGCCTCTCCAACTCCGAGCGAGCGCGCGTCGGCCGCGACCACGACATTCTCGACGATCGCGAACGGCTTTAGCCCGTGACCAAGATGCGGCAGCACGATCAGATGCACAGTGCCGACGATCCTGCCAGCGCTCTGCGCTACCAGGATGCGATGATTGCGATCGCGCGCCAGCCGGCGAAACGCCGCGCGTATCCGCGCCGGCGCCACCTCAAGCTCCGAGTAGTTGTCCGGATGCAGCTCGCGATAAAGCGCGACGATCGATGGAATATCTTTTTCCCGCGCGCGCCGCACCTCAACGCGCGAAGATCCGCGAGTCTTCATACGGGTTAATCGTGCCATAGAATCTTGTACTTTCCGATCAGAGTGTATGTCGAAGATCGCAGCCAGCCTTATGCGCTGAAGCCTTTTCCGCTAAGATTGACGAAACGAAGCCACAAAAGACTTGCTTTCTAAGGATTCTTTCATTTTGACAACTGAAACGAAGTCCCCTTCGGACGCCTTGGGACCGCATTCATCCGCATCAGTGAGGTTCCCGCGATGATCGCCAAGCGTCCACTCGACGGCATGCGCGTCCTCGATCTCACCCGCGTTCTTGCCGGCCCGTTTTGCACCATGAACCTTGCGGACCTGGGCGCAGAAGTAATCAAGATCGAGCTGCCCGGCCGCGGCGACGACTCGCGCCAGTTCGCGCCGACTCTGCCAACCGGTGACTCGGGCTATTACTACAGCGTCAATCGCGGCAAGAAGAGCGTGACTATCGATTTGCGCACGGCGCAGGGCGCGGCGCTGTTTCTTGAGCTCGCGGCGAAGTGCGACGTCGTGGTCGAGAACTTTGCGCCCGGCACGCTCGAGAGATTCGGGATCGATTTCGCGCATCTGAAGGCGGCGAACCCGCGCGTCATCCTGTGCTCGATCTCCGGCTTCGGGCAGACCGGGCCGATGGCGTCCGCGCCCGCGTACGATATCGTCGCGCAGGCGCTGGGCGGCACTATGAGCATCACCGGAGCGCCGGACGGCGAGCCGATGCGATGCGGAGTATCGGTAGGCGATCTGTCGGCAGCGCTCTATGGAGTCATTGCGATTTTCGCGGCGCTGCGCGTGCGCGATCGCGACGGCGGCGCGCAGCATCTGGATATCTCGATGCTCGATTGCCAGGTCGCGATGCTCGAGGACGCGCTCGCGCGCTACTCGGTGTCGCACAAGATTCCGGGGCCGCTCGGCACGCGCCATCCATCGATCACGCCGTTCCAGCAGTTCCGCGCTTCCGATGGATTCTTCGTCGCGGGAGCGGGCAATGAATCAATCTGGCAGCGGATGTGCGACGCGATCGGGATGCCGGAACTGAAAGACCATCCGCGCTTCGGGGCGAATCGTGATCGGACCGCGAATCATCCCGAGCTCGAGGCGATTCTCGCGCGCAAGTTCGCAACCGCGCCGCGCGCGCACTGGCTCGCCGCTCTCAGCGGCGCAAGCGTACCCTGCGCACCAATCGCCAACGTCGAGGAAGTGACGCGTAATCCGCATCTGGAAGCGCGCGCGATGATCCTGCGTGCCGATCACCCTGGTTTCGACGGCCTGATCGTTCCGGGCTCGCCGCTGAAAATCGCCGGTTCGCAGGCCACCCCCAACACCCGCGCGCCCGAGCTTGGTGCGGACACGGAAACGGTTCTGCAAGACCTCCTCGGCTGGGACAAGTCACGCCTTTCAGAGCTCAAGCGAAAGAGTATCATATGATGTTCCCCGGCCCGTCCGGCTTGGGGACATCGCGATGGTAATCAAGCAAGCATGAAGAAATTGCACCGACGAGGCTTCGCGCGCGGCGCGCTGACGCTCGCGCTTGCCGTGGCGATGCTCATCGTCACGCAGACGTTGGCATCCGCGGCCGAGGCGGATGGTGCACCTCTCGACTTTCAGCTTCACACGCTCGACGGAGCCTCGATGAAGCTCAGCCAGTTCCGCGGGCATCCGGTGATCGTCGATTTCTGGGCTACTTGGTGCGGCCCGTGCCGCCGCGAGATTCCCGAACTCAAGAGCATTTACTCGCGCTACCATAAATCGCGCGGGCTCGAGGTTATCGGCATCGCTTGCGACACCGTCCAGGGCGACGGAATTCGCGCGGTGGCGCCGTTCGTTGAGGAGTTCAAGATCAATTATCCGATCCTGGTCGCCAACGACGCCGTGATTGACGCGCTCGGGGTCGAGGCCATCCCGACCACGCTGTTCATCGGACCCGACGGCCGCGTCGTCTCACGCGTGATGGGGGCCGGACACGCCGGCGAATTGACTGAGAGCGCCCGCGCATTGATGGACGGCGCGAAGCACGGCAAGAGCCTGCCGAAGCCCGACAGCAACGCGGTAGATTTGTAGACCGGTGGATTTGATTCGCGCACTGCCGATAAGATAGACGGTTGAGACGCCAGTATGGATACGAATGAAGTACAGAACTTGATTGCCGCGGGAATCCCGGGAGCTCGCGTGGAAGTCCGCGACACCACCGGCGGCGGAGACCATTTTGAAGCCACCGTCGTGAGCCCGGTGTTCGAGGGCAAAGGCCTTGTGCAGCGGCATCAGGTGGTTTACGCAGCGCTGGGCGAGGCGATGCGCGTGCGGGTGCATGCGCTCACACTTAAGACGTTGACTCCTGCGGAATCGGAAAAACGGAGGTAGATGCCGCCATGGCAAATGTGACCGAACAGATCGAATCGGCGATTCGCGAGAACAAGGTGATGATTTTCATGAAGGGAAATCGCAGCTTTCCGCAGTGCGGATTCTCGGCTGCGACCGTCCAGATTTTCGAAGAGCTGGGCGTCCCGTTCGCGACCGCCGACGTGCTCGCCGACCCGGAGCTGCGCGACGCGATCAAGCGCTATAGCAACTGGCCGACGATCCCGCAGGTCTATGTTGACGGCAAGTTCGTCGGCGGGTGCGACATTGTCCGCGAGATGTACGAAAACGGAGAACTCGAGCCGATCGTGAAAGCCGCAGTCGGACAATCCGCACAGCACTAATCAAGATTGCTTTAGCGAAAGGGCGCGGCCGGCAGCGGTCGCGCCCCTTTGCTTCCATAGCTACGAACGCCCGCGCATCGCGTCCATGCTCAGAGCGCCCGCACCCATCGAGGCGACCATCAGCAAGCCGCCCATGATAGCGATGTTCTTCATCGTGTGGGCCTGATTCGCCATTCCGCCCGGCAGTATGTGGAATAGAATCGTCACCGGAATCAGGAATAAGAACAGCACGATCGCCGCGATCCGTGCCCGGAATCCAAACACCAGCATCAGTCCACCCGCCAATTCTATAATTCCGGCGACGTAGACCAACAGCTCCGACATCGAACCCGGAATATGATGCGCGGCCATGTATCCCGCCATCGCGGCTCCGTGTCCAAGCTTGGTCGCGCCGCTGAGAATGAAAATCACGGCGATTAGAATGCGCCCGACGAGCGCGCCCGTCTTTTCGAGTCCCTGCATAGCGAGCCTCCTTGACCGACGGTTAATAGCATCCGGGCGGCGCAATTCCTACGCGGATAATTTCCTTAAAGTTATGGATCAGGCGGTCCGATTCGCTTGATCCGATTTGCGCGGACGGGAACGCTAGTGCAACGATTTAACCCGCTCTGATGCGGTAAATCGCAAGGACAAACAAATGAGCGAATGGTTCGAGCGAGATTCGTTCTGGGAGACCTTCGAAGATTTCATGTTCGATCAGCGCCGCGTCGATCTAACCCGCGGTGAAGTCGATCGGATGATCGATTTGATGCATCTCGCACCGGACGCCAAGGTTCTCGATCTATGCTGCGGTATCGGGCGACATTCGGTGGAATTCGCGCGGCGCGGCTATGCTGTGACCGGCGTCGACCGCACCAACTCGTATTTGCAGCGCGCTCGAGAGGCTGCGATCAAACAAGGCGTCGCAGTCGAATTCGTCGAATCTGACATGCGCAAATTTTCACGCCCGAATACTTTCGATGGCGCCGTCAACTTTTTCACCGCATTCGGCTATTTCGATGATCCCGCGGACGACCGGGCCACGGCCGCAAACGTTTACGCCTCGCTCCGCGACGGCGGCAGGTTCATCCTCCACATGAACGGCAAGGAAAACCTGGCGCGTAAATTTCGCGAGCGCGATTGGCACCGCCGCGACGACGGCCGCATTCTCCTCGAAGAGCGCCGCCTGCTCGACGGATGGTCGAGAATCGAGACGCATTGGATCCTGCTTGACGCAGACACCCGCCGCGAGTTGAGCTTCACCTTGCGCATCTATTCCGGTGCGGAATTGGCGGCGCTACTGCGTGGAGTCGGTTTCCGGAGCGTCGAGTTATACGGAACGCTGGCGGGAGCGCCCTACGATCACGCGGCCGAGCGGCTCATCGCGGTTTCGACCAAGTGAAAATCGCTCAGCCCATCCACCAGCGGACGCGGCCTGTATCTACGTGGACGAAATTTGAGTTGGGATAGTAGCCGACTCCGCCGCGATGCAGCGATAACGCGGCGAGCCTGACCGTTCTGAGGTTGCGTCCCGGCACGTGGATGTCGATCGCTTTGCCCTGCACATGCATGCTGTGCAGCGCCACCCCCTCGGTCGTGTTGAACAGCATCGCGTTCGTTATCGGAGATCGGTATCCGGAAATCACCTCATAAGGAGCGCTCGTATGCAGCCGCGTGCGCAGCGCGACCAGCAGATCGAGCAGCTTGGGATCGATCGGTTTTACTTCGTCGCGGCGGTAGTCGCGCAGAATATAGTTGATCTGCTCGAGCCCGCCCGGAACGTAATCACCGTGCTCCCAATAGACCGCGTGCAGCCGTTCGCCGGTGTGCAGATTGTTGAAGCTGAGCGAGCGCGCAGACGGGTCAACGTGATGACGAGTGTGGCGCCGCACATGCATCCGCGCCCACGCCGATGCGGGAATAACCATCGGCGCTGCGCCGACGATTCCTGCGCTGACGGCGCTCTGGATAAAGCGCCGGCGCGAGATCGATTCGTGCCCGTCGTCCCCGTCTTTCATTTTCCGATCCCCACTTCCATGCCCGCCGTGACGTCGCGCGCGACCCCGTCGGAGCGGTCGGTCACCTCCCCGGCACGGGACCAATCAATTAGATCGCTCAAATGGTCGGCATCCGCAAGCTTTCGAACGTAGTCGATTCCGCTGATTCCCCGCTTGTATGCGTCGCGATTCACTTCCAGGTAGATATGGCCGTCGGCAGTTCGCGCCAGCATGATCGGCTGATAGATCATCACGCCGCGATCGCCCATATCCACGGACTGATACAACGCCTCGACATCCGCCGGGTTCAGCCGGACGCATCCGTGCGTGTGAAATCCGTAAATCCCCATCGGCGAGTTGGTGCCGTGAATCCC